>JAQXKW010000001.1 GCA_029010655.1 Clostridia bacterium
TTCAACGGGGACGTAACGCCGGACGTTATGCGCTCCTTTATGGAAAAGGAAACTCTTGCGGTGAAATACCAATCGCTTATCGCCTCCGAATATTCCTTTACGGACGAGGAGCTGAAAAGCTATGTTGAGGAAAACAGGGACTCCTTCTATTACGTGGACTACTTGAAATTTACCGTTGACGAGGACGACGTGTCCATGCCGAAAGCTACCGCCGAAGGCATTGCGGGAGCAAAAAGCGCCGATGAATTTCTCTCCCTTGTCAGCGCATATCTTACGGATACGTTAAAGGACGAAAACGCCGAGGAAACGCTGGGCAAGTGCGCCGTTACGGGCGAAAAGAAAAAAAGCTACGGCAAATTCTCCGAATGGGCATTCGGAGGGGCTAAGGAAAACGATACATTTATTGACGAAAACGCCGTTGACGGACAGTATACGGTTTATATGCTTACAAAAGCGCCCTATATTGACGAAACGCCCACAAAAAACGCAAGAATTATCAGGGAAAACGTGTCCTCCCACAACAGCTATCAGGACACAATAAACTACCTGAACGGTCTCCTTGACAAATGGAAGGAGGAGGGAGGCACGGAGGACGCCTTCGCCGCCCTTGCCGAAAAGGAATCGGACGACACGAAAACAAAGGATTACGGCGGACTTCTTAACTGCGTTTCCCGCTTTGACACCACCGTTGCCGAAAATATAAGAAGCTGGCTGTTTGAGGACGGGAGAACGGCGGGAGACACGGGAGTTGTCAAGGGAGACGCCTGTTACTACGCAGTATATTTTTCAGGCGAGGACGCACCCGGCTGGGAAATTTCGGCGCAGATAGGCATGGGTCAGAAAAAAATGCAGGAGGATTACGAAGCCCTTGAAAAGCAGTATCCCGTCACCTCCGACGAGGCTGTTATAGCAAGTCTTGACGCATGACGGAATAATCTATTGACTTTGCGTTCATATTATAGTATCATTATATCAGTAACATACGAACTAGGAAGGAATAATATATTATGACAGAAGAAGAAAAGACCATTCTTGAGGGCGCCACGGTTGAGGGTAAATTCCTTATGTATAAGGGCCGCCCCTTGGTACGTGAGGGTAATACAATAATATACGGAAACCTTGACGACGAATACGTGCTCCGTCTTATTATAATGAATGAGAAAGAGTTCAGAGGAAGAAGCGTTCCCGATAAAATCATTATCCAGATTACAAAAACCGATAAGGACCTTTCCGACGGCGAAAAAATTGTAAAGCAGGAGCTGAAAAGCGGCTTTGCGGAGGCTTTCGGACTGGGTATCGTCTGGCTGGAAAGACTTATCGGCGAGTGATTTGCCGATTTTGACCGTATACTGTTACAGCGAAAAAACTGCTGTCTGCGAGAAATCGCAGACAGCAGTTTTTTGGTGAAAAATGTATTCGCATAATGCAGTGACGTGGGAATGATAATGACAGCAGTCAGCGTCCGGCGGCTTGATGGCGGCAAATCCGCCCACAGCCGCCTTGCGGCTGTCATTGCGAGGGCGGCATAGTGCCGGCCTCGCAATGACAGCGTGGGGTGCGGTTCGTCGGTCAAAGGTACCTGCAACCCTATCGTAGAGATTGCCTAGGGCACTTGTACCCCTGCAATGACAGAAGCGGAGCTATGCTCCGCTTCTGTGCGGCGGCTTCGCCGCCGTCTAGCCGCTAGCTGCTAGCCGCCAGCCGCTAACCGCTACTCCCTCTCCTTCTCTTTCCTGAACCCGATAAGGTACCCTTTCAGCATTGCCGGCAGGTACAGCACCGCACAGATTACAAAGCTCAGCGCCTCGCACCACACGAACACATAAGCCGCCGTTGTGTCGGCGTACAGGTGTTCCGGTATGGCATAAAACGCAAAGGACAGATAGAAAACGGGACCTTCAAAAAAGTTCCAATGATAAAAATTCAGCAGTAAAAGGACTGCGCCGTATGCGGCAAGGGCGCCGCCGCAGGCAAAAAACGCATACAGAAGCGAGGGCTTCAAATCCTCTCCCGCACCGTTCTGACGGAGAAATCTGACGTCGTTCTCTCCCAGCTTTTCAAGATACCTTCTGAGCCCGAAATAACAGATGACAAAGCACACAATGGCAGACGCTATCATTCCGATGACAATTCGTTTTTCGCTTGAAATAATGTCTATGCCTACCGCTTTTACGATTGAGCGCAGTATCATCATAATAAGATACGAGGAAAGCCCGATTATGGCAAGAAAGCCGGAAATCAGCGGTATTTGCTTTACCATATCCCCAAATCTTTTCATAGACGGTCTCCATTCCGCCGCCCTGCGGCGGCACAAATTGTTATGAATTCTCCTGTGTTTCCGAAGGAAACAAAAATGGGTTGGGTCCCGTTTTTAAGGAGAATTTAGGCGTGAAACAATTGAACGAAGGACTTGATTAGGCGTAATTTTCACGCTAAAGCCGTCCTTTTTATTTCTGATTTACATGATATTTATATGATACACCGATTTTATTTTTCTGTCAACGGATTTTCGTATAAACTCTTTATTTCGTCCTTTATACCGTGCACGTTGCCGTAAATCTCCTCGTAGCCGTAAAAAACGCTTCCGCAGTAGTTGTCATATTCCATGGCATACTCCGCCTGAGCCTTCATAGTGCCCTCAGGCAAGTCCCACTCGCTGTACCTGTACGCCCCGTGGCATATAATGAGCCCCACGCCGGAGTCCTCCGTCATATTTGCCCACCACTCGCAAAGGGTTTGGTAGGGCGCCGCCTTTTCCTCGTTTCTCCAGTATAGCTGAGGGGCTATGTAATCCACATATCCGCCCCGCACCCATGCAAGAGTGTCGCAGAATATATCGTAATAGGACTGAGATCCTGCGGTGGCGCTTCCATCCTCGCCGCCGTAGCCGTTTTTCCATATGCCGAAGGGAGCAATTCCGAAAATGCAGTCCCCGTTTATTTCCTTTACCGTATCGTAGACCAGCTTCACCATTTTATTTACGTTATCACGCCGCCAGTCGCCCACCGATTCAAAGTCTCCGCCGTATTTAGCGAAGGTTTTGTCGTCCTCAAAGGAAATGACCGCACCGTCCTCCCCGTACACGGGATAGGGATAAAAATAATCGTCGAAAGCTATGCCGTCAACGTCATAGTTTTTTACTATCTCACGAACCCCCGCCGCCACGGTCTCCCTCACCTGAGGAATGCCGCAGTCGTAATACAGCTTTGAGTCCGCATACTTGACGCACCATTCGGGGTGCAGCCTTGCGGGGCTTTTTTCGTTAAGATCCTCAACGGAGCCTCCCGTGGCAATACGCAGGGGATTTACCCATGCGTGAACGGCGATGCCCTCCCCGTGCGCCGCCTCTATAAGATATTCCAGCGCATCAAGAGTCAGCGT
>JAQXKW010000002.1 GCA_029010655.1 Clostridia bacterium
GACCTGCGTGATGAAGTGGCACAGGGACGTGAGAACAGGCATTACCGCTTCAACAATTACCTGAACCGCAACGGCGAGCTTTACCCTCAGCACCCACTGGGCCCTATTATGAAGGAATTTAATATAAACCGGGGCAACAGAATGGTAAGCCTTGTTTCCATGGCATCCAAAGCCTGCGGCGTAAACGATTGGTGCCGAAACAATAAAGGCGAGGACTATGACGCTTCAAGCATTCGTTTTGCCGAAGGCGATATTGTAACCACGATGATCAAATGCTCCGGCGGCGAAACTATAACCTTAACACATGATACAACGCTTCCCCGCCCCTACTCCAGAGGAAATGTGCTTCAGGGCACAAAGGGGATATGGTGCGAGCCCGGCTGGGGACTTCCCAACGGTCTTGCTCTTGAAGGGGTTACCGAGGAAACTCATAAATTTGAAAATTTCGGCGTTCTTCTTGATGACGAGAATATTCAGCATCCCTTGTGGACCGAGTTCAGAAAATCGGGAGTCAAAGGCGGACATGACGGCATGGACTGGCTTGTATTCAATGCCTTTCTCTATTCCGTTAAAAACCGAATTGAACCGCCTATTGACGTATATGACGCCGCTTTGCTTATGAGTATCGTTCCCTTGACGGAACAGTCAATTGCCGAGGGCTCCTCGGTTGTTGCCATACCTGATTTTACCTGCGGCAAATGGCTTCACCGTGAGCCTGCGCCGAAAAACAAATATTCACTTGATGAAATCCATTACGATCTGTTTTGAAAAAGGAGATAAAATATGAATGAAATCAAAGGCGGAATTGGTGTTCAGACCGAACACATTTTCCCCGTTATTAAAAAATGGCTTTATTCCGAAAAGGAAATTTTCCTCCGAGAAATAGTCTCTAATGCGTGTGACGCTGTGACAAAGCTTCGCCGCCTGATTTCTCTCGGAGAAGAACAGGCGAGAGATATTCCCGACGAGGGCTTTAAGGTAAAGGTTTCGCTTGACAAAGAAGCGAAAACCTTAACGGTAACCGACAACGGTATCGGAATGACAGAGGAAGAAGTTCAGAAATACATATGTCAGATAGCTCTGTCCGGCGCTCTTGACTTTATTGAAAAATACGAGGGCGAAAACTCCAACGAAAACGGCATTATCGGTCATTTCGGACTGGGTTTTTACTCCTCCTTTATGGTAAGCGACAAGGTGGAAATGCTTACAAGGTCATATACGGGAGCCCCTGCGGTTAAATGGTCCTGTACGGAGGACGGCTCATACACAATAAGCGATGACGCCGAGGATGCACCCGAGCGTGGCACTTCCGTTATAATGCACCTGAACGAAGACGGCGAGGAATATGTGAATTCCTCAAAGCTCCGTGACGTTCTTGACAAATACTGCTCCTTCATGCCCGTTGAGATTTATTTCGACGACGGAAGCGAAAAGAAAGAGGACGAGGAAGAAAAGCCCCTTAACGATACTACTCCCCTGTGGCTGAAAAATCCCTCGGACTGTACGGACGAGGAATACAAGGAGTTTTACCGAAAGGTTTTCCGCGATTACAAGGAGCCTCTTTTCTGGATTCATATTAAAGCAGATTATCCCCTTAATTTCAGAGGAATTCTGTATTTCCCCAAAATAAACACGGAATTTGAAAGCCTTGAAGGTCAGGTAAAGCTGTATTATAATCAGGTGTTTGTTGCAGATAATATTAAAGAGGTTATTCCCGAATTTCTGCTTATGCTGAAGGGCGTTTTGGACTGTCCCGAGCTTCCCCTGAACGTTTCGAGAAGCTATCTGCAAAACAGCGGCTACGTTAACAAAATTTCAAACCATATTACGAAAAAAGTAGCGGATAAGCTGAACTCCATGTTCACAAACGACCGTGAAAACTTTGAAAAGCAGTGGCCCGACATAAGAACCTTTGTGGAATACGGCTGTCTCAGAGACAGAAAATTCTATGATAAGGTATCAAACAGCACGGTATTTGAACAGTGCGACGGAAAATTCGTAACCCTTGACGAATATCTGGAGACGGCGAAGGACACCCACGAAAACAAGGTTTATTACGCCTCCGACAAGGTTTCGCAGGCAGGATATATCTCAATGTTTGAAAAGGAAGGAATAGACGTTGTCCTTCTTCCCCATATTATTGATACGCAGTTTGCCCAGCTGACAGAGTCCGTTAAGGACGGCGTAAAATTCTGCCGTGTTGACTCTGAGCTTGCCGACTCCATGAAGGGAGACTCTGCCGAGGAAATAAGCGGCGCGGCGGATATTTTCAAAAAAATCATTCCCGAAAATACGGAGATTAAATTTGAAAGCCTGAAGGACGAATCACTCCCCGCCGTTCTTAATATAAATGAAGACAGCAGACGTATGGAGGATCTGATGAAGATGTATTCGCAGAGAGGCGAGACAATGCCTCCCATGCCCTCCCAGTCCACGCTGATTCTTAATTCCGCATGCCCCACAATAAAGGCTTTGTCTGAAAAGGACGCAGAAAAAGCGGAGCTTATTGCTAAACAGATTTACGACCTTTGTCTGCTGACTCAAAGCAGAATGACCTCGGAAACGCTTAAGGCGTTCCTTAATAACAGCTACAATATTCTCGGTATGATATAATGAGGTAAACCAATGAACCATTCAGAAGATGCACAGCTCAAAAAGTGGCTTGATAGCCCTGCGGTAGACCGGAAAACAAAAGAGGAGCTTTCTTCCCTAAGCGAAAAAGAATTAAAGGCGGCAATGAGCGGCTATATGAAGTTCGGAACTGCGGGACTCCGTGCAAAAATGGGAGCGGGCACCGCATACATGAACGAATACACCGTTGCTCATGCAACCGTGGGAATTGCAAAGCTTATTCTGTCCTGCGGAGAAGACGCCGCAGAGCGAGGCGTTGCTATCGCCTACGACTCACGAAACAATTCAAAAGAATTTGCAAGGCGTTCTGCCGAGGTGCTTTCCGCATTCGGTATAAAAGCATATCTGTATTCCGAGCTGAGACCTACGCCCTGCCTGTCCTTTGCCCTTAGAGAGCTTAACTGTATTGCAGGTATAAATATTACCGCATCTCACAACCCTAAGGAATATAACGGATATAAGGCATACTGGGAGGACGGAGCTCAGATTTCTCCCGCTCAGGCAAATCTTATAAGCGATGCCATTGAGTCTGTGGACATACTGACGGACGTTCCCGCCCCCTCCATGGCAAAGGAAGAGCTTATAATACCTATGCCTGCGGAAATTGATGAAAAATATAAAGAATGCGTCCTTGCGGAACGCATTAATCCCGACGCTATTCCCTCCGTGGCAGATTCCTTCAGCGTTGTATACACGCCTCTCCACGGAACGGGCATTAAAATGGTACCCGACGTTCTGAAAACGGCAGGGCTTATAAAGCTGTCCGTAGTAGATGCGCAGTCTGTCCCCGACGGAGATTTCCCCACGGTTCATTTTCCCAATCCTGAGTTTCCCGAAGCATTCGTTCTCGGAAAGAAAATTGCCGAAGAAATAGGCTCTCAGCTTATTGTGGCAACCGACCCGGATGCCGACCGAGTGGGAGTTATGGCTAAGGATAAAGACGGAGAATTCCGATGCATAACGGGCAACCAGATGGGTGCGCTTCTTCTTGACTATATTATCACCGCCCATATTGAAAGAAATACCATGCCCCCCGAGCCCTATGCCGTTAAATCAATCGTTTCAACGGCTTTAGCGGAAAAGATCTGCACGGAAAACGGCGTTAAAATGTATGACGTGCTGACCGGCTTTAAGTATATAGGCGAGGTTATAAAAAATCACCTTTCCGAGGGTCACGGCACCTTTTTGCTGGGATTTGAGGAAAGCTACGGCTATCTGAAGGGCACCTATGCCAGAGACAAGGACGCAGTTGTGGCTTCCCTGCTCATTTGCGAAATGGCGGCGTATTACTCCAAAAAAGGCATGACCCTGTGCGACGCTCTTGAAGCGCTGTTTGAAAAGTACGGCTGTTACCTTGAGAAAACGGAAAGCTTTTACTTTGATTCCCCCGAAGGTAACGAAATCATGGGCTCCATAACGGAGACTCTCAGAGAAAATCCGCCCGCAAGTATTGCCGGAAGACAGGTAAAATCGGTCAGAGACTATAAAAAAGGCACTATCACAAATACGCAAACAGGAGAAGTTTCTCCCACAAATCTTCCCTCCTCGGATATTCTTTATTATGCCTGCGACGGATGCATAATTGTTGTCCGCCCCTCAGGCACGGAGCCTAAGCTAAAAATGTACTTTATGGCTAACGGAAAAACCCTTGCAGACGCCGAAAATGAGATTTCCGAATGCTTTGCATTCATGAAAAAGCTCTTAAAGGTCTGACTTAAAAGAAAAGGATTTTGAAAGTATGAGCAGCTCAAAATTATTCAGAACAGCTTACAGAGGCTATAACAAAGAGGATGTAAATAACTACATCATTGCAATTAACAAAGAGCTTGAAGACTCGCAGAAACGGTTTACCACTCTTGTAAACGAAAGCAACACGAAAGCTCAGAATGATTTCAGAAGAATTCAGGAGCTGTTATGCGAGCAGGAGAATTTCAGGTCGGCAGTCTGTCAGCTCGAGGAATTAAAGGCGGAAAACGAGGCTTTGAAGAAAGAGCTTGAATCCATTCGCAAAGAGACTGCGGAAAAAGAACGATGTGCCGAAACTGCCGAAGCATATGACAATCTGTGTGCAAAGGCGGGAGAGGTGCTGGTAATTGCAAGCAATACTGCCGACAGCATTCTGAAAAAGGCTAATGATGAGGCGGAAAAAATCATTAACGAAGCTACCGATAAAAAGGATTCCATGATAAAAAATATCACGGAAACCGCAACTAATGCCGCAGACGGGCTCAGCGAGTACATAAAGAACGCAGTTGACCAGTGTATTGACAGGATTAACTCAAGCATCCGTGCCGTTGAAGCGCTGAAGGATGTTCCCGAGGACACTATACCTGTAATGAAATACCAAAAAAGCTAAATAGAACGGGCGCTCACGCGCCCATTCTTTTATACTTTTCTTATGTTGTATAAGCTGTTCAGCACAAGCCACAGCTGGGGAAAATACCGCATAATATTCCATATACTTATGCCGTACAGCGAATATTCCTGTGCAAGATGTGCCAGGGCGTCCACGCTTTTTGTGTCCTGAAACCATACGACATGCTGGGCTCCGTCCGTATCGGTGTATTCAAAAAACGGCGCTTTTGACACTTCGTCAAACTGAATGTCAGCCCCCACTTCCCTTGCAAGCTCCACGGCTTCCTCCGACGACAGGGTTTTGGCTCTTGTCTCTCCCCGCACATAGGGCAGTTTCCAGTCATAGCCGTATGCGGGAATTCCCATAAAAATTTTTTCCGGAGGAATTTCCGTCAGAGCGTACTCAATAACCCTGCGGACGTTATTTACCGGTGATATTGCCAAGGGAGGTCCGTACGAGTAGCCCCATTCGTAAGTCATAAGAAATACCCTGTCAGAGACACTGCCAAGCAGTCCGTAGTCATGCGCTTCATATAAAAGTCCCTGCATATCCCCAGAGGTTTTGGGGGCAAGGTCAGTAAATACTACATAGCCTTCTCCCAATTCGTTTTTAAGCCTATCTATAAACGCTGCGTAATTAGCCGCCAATTCCCCCGCAATATACTCAAAATCCATATCAACGCCGCCGTAGCCCTTACTGAATACGGCGTTTTTTACATTCTCAATTACCGTCGCCGTCAATGCTTTATCTGACAGAATGCTGTTAATAAGCTCGGACGAAAATACACCCTCCGAGGAAAGAGAGGTTAAAACAAGAAGCGGGACAGTTCCGTACTCACGGGCAATTTGTACTATTCGCTCATCCCCCTCAGGCACTACCAAGGTACCGTCGGGATTAAGCCCGTATGAAAATACCGAAAGATAGGTAAGATACGGCAGGGTTCTTCTCAAGGTTTCCTCGTCAATATAGGTGTAGGCAAAGCCGCCGAGGGAGATGTCCCCCAACGGCGCATCGGGGTATGAAAGCACCAGGGTCTGCCCCGGGTATATCTCCGTCATTCCCATCAGCACCGGATTATTCTGCAAAAGCGTATAAACACCGACCCCCGTTTCTTCGGCTATGGAAAACAGGGTATCGCCCTCCGTTACAGTATAAACCGACACGGGAAACAGCAAAACAAGCGTCTGCCCCACAACAAGGGGCAATTCAGGATCGATTGAGTTGTCATATGCTATTCTTTCGGCAGAAATCCCGTATTGGGCGCCGATTGACGAAAGCGTATCTCCCTCTTTAACCGTGTAAATTACCAAACTATCACCTCCTATAAAAATCTATTCTTGATTTTTACATTTATTCGGATAAATCGCACCGTATTACAAATAATACAAAAAAGGAGGTGCCTTTCAGCATGGCTAATATATCAAAAATTAAGACAGTATACGGACAGGAGATTATAGATTCACGGGGGAATCCCACGGTAGAAGCGACTGTCGTTCTTGAAAACGGGACGGGAGCGACAGCGTCTGTCCCGTCAGGTGCGTCTACCGGTATTCACGAAGCTCTTGAACTTCGGGACGGCGGCAACAGATTTGACGGAATGGGCGTAAAAAAGGCGGTAAACAATATAAACTGCGAAATATGTCCTGCAATCACGGGACTTCAGCCCTGTCAGAGCTTAATTGACCAAAGGTTAATTGAGCTTGACGGCACTGAGGACAAGTCAAAGCTGGGCGCAAATGCCATTCTTGCGGTGTCTCTCGCATGCGCCAAGGCGGCGTCCCAGGAATACAGGCTTCCGCTTTACAGATACATCGGCGGAATTTCGGGATGCAGAATGCCTGTTCCCATGATGAATGTTCTCAACGGCGGCGCACATGCGCGGAACAACCTTGACATTCAGGAGTTTATGATAGTTCCCCACGGATTTGAAAGCTTTTCCGAATCATTAAGGGCAGGCTGTGAGATTTATCACACTTTAGGGCGAATTTTAGCCTATGACAAAAAATCCACCGCCGTAGGCGATGAAGGCGGGTTTGCTCCCGATCTCCAAAACGAGGACGAAGCCATTGAATATTTGCTTCGCGCCGTCAAAGAGGCGGGATATTCCACCGCACAGGTGAAAATTTCAATAGATGCGGCTGTAAGCGAATGGTTTGACGGCGAAAACTATAAAGCTCCCAAAACAGGGGAAGCCTTCACCTCGGAAACCTTATGCGACAAGTGGCAGTCTCTCATTGACAGATACCCTATATTCTCAATTGAAGACGGTCTGGCGGAGGACGACTTTGCAGGCTGGCAGAAAATGACGGAGAGACTGGGGTCAAGGGTAAGCCTTGTGGGAGACGATCTGTTTGTGACCAACAACGAAAGGCTCAACAGAGGAATTGACTTGAAAATCGCAAACTCAATTCTTATAAAGCCTAATCAGATAGGAACCCTTACAGAAACTATAAATGTTATAAAAACAGCGAAGGAAAACGGATACAAGACTATAATTTCCCACCGCTCAGGTGAAACGGAGGATGTATCGATTGCGGACATTGCCATAGGCATGAACGCAGGATATATAAAATGCGGTGCACCTTGCCGAACGGACAGAGCAGCAAAATACAACCGCATATTAAGAATTGAAACACAACTCGGAGAAAACGCAATATTTTGACAGACTGACAAAGACAAAGGGAGGCAGATTCGGTGATTTCGCCGCTCGTCGGCGTACAAAGGTACGGCAGAGGGCGAAAGCGCCGAAAGCCAATAACGGCGGGCTATTTAGCCCGCCGTTAAAAATGCTGTGTGTCTTTAGAAATATTGGTTTATACTTTGTAAATAGATAAAAATATTTAGAACTAAATTGGCGGTCTGACCGCTTTGTCTTTGCTCAGAAGGCTGCCCGTAAGGGCAGCCTTCTAAAACTGCGGAAAGATTATTCAGCAACGTAAACGCTGACCTGTTTTCTGCCGCCGTGGATATGCTCAAATTTAACCTTACCGTCAATAAGAGCAAACAGGGTGTCGTCGGAACCGCGGCCGACATTGTTGCCGGGATGAATGTGGGTTCCTCTCTGGCGAACGATACTGTTGCCTGCGATTACTGCCTGTCCGTCAGCCTTCTTTACGCCAAGTCTTTTAGACTCGCTGTCACGTCCGTTCTTGGTAGAACCAACGCCCTTCTTATGTGCAAAAAACTGCAAACTGATTCTAAGCATTTCAATTACCTCCGTTAAAAATTTGCCCGAAGCCGATTACTCCTCGACTTCTTCAACTTCAAGAAAGTCGTAATATTCTTCTGTGAGATCATTAAGCTGAAAGAAATATCCCTGGAATAGTCCCGATATGGCATACTGGGTTTTCTCATCCTCCGAATACTCGGGGAGAGCCGCCAGAGCTTTTACGGAAATCCTTGTCGCACCGTCGTCAATCTGATAATCAACATCGGATGCATAGGAAATTTCAATCGTATTAATAATCAGCATAGTCATTGCGGAAAGCGCCGCACAGAGCACGTCGTCCCCTGATTCGCCGTATCCCGTATGACCCGTTTCTTCAAAGCCGTAATAAAAACCGTTACGGCGGAAGAATTTAATATGCGTCACGGATGCCTCCCGGCATTACGCCTCAATCTTTGCGATTTCAACCTTTGTATAAGGCTGTCTGTGACCCATCTTTCTCTTCTCGTTCTTCTTAGGCTTATAAGTCATTACATAAATCTTTTTAGCCTTGCCGTTCTTCAGCACCTTAGCGGTTACCTTAGCGCCGTCAACGGTGGGAGCGCCGACCTTAACGTCGCTGCCGTCTCCGCAAACGAGAACCTTATCAAATACTACTTCTGCACCTTCGTCAGCTGTAAGCTTTTCAACGAAGACTACGTCACCCTCGGTGACCTTGTACTGCTTTCCGCCTGTTTCAATAACTGCGTACACGAAAAGCACCTCTCTTTCATTACAGACTCGCCGATAAAGGTTAGCTGAAAGCTATTAAAAACCCGTACCGTGCGGCAGGATATAGTATACCGCAAACGTTAATGTTTGTCAATACTTTTAATAAAAATTCCTAACTGAGCTGTGCCTTTTTCTTTTTCACCGCAAATACGGTCATAAGGACGATTCCCGTGATACAGATAAGCACCGCCAGAAGCTGTGAAACCCTGATTCCCGTACCGAACAGATACAGACTGTCGGAGCGCATTCCTTCTATTACGGCACGGCCCAGACCGTACCAAATCATATAAAAGAAGAACACCTGACCGTTGAACTTTTTCTTTTTATAGAATGCGGTCATTATTACAAAGCCCAACAGGCACCACAGGGATTCATAAAGAAATGTGGGGTGTACTTCTATATAGTTTGAAAAGGAGCCGCCGCCGGAAAATCTTTTAAGCCCCATTCTGAGTATTGAATCGGTTTCACCGCCGTACGCCTCGCCGTTGGTAAAGTTGCCCCAGCGACCTATTCCCTGCGCCATAATTACAGACGGTGCAAGAATATCCAGCACTACGAGAAAATAAATTTTCTTTGCCTTTGCCACGAAATATGCGGCGATAAATCCGGCGATTATACCGCCGAAAATAGCAAGACCGCCGTTCCAGATTGACACTATGTTAAGCAATGTATTGCCGAGGTTGGAGAAAAAGCCGCCGCCCGTTGCAATATAGTCGTCCAGCTTAAAGATGACATAATACAGTCTTGCGCCGATAATACCGAAAATTATCAAAAACAGGGTTAAATCGACTAAATCATCGGACTTAACGCCCTCAATTTTCGCTCTTGAAAGCCCGTACAGAAATGCAAGAACCATAGCGCAGGAAATTATAATTCCGTACCATGCCACAGGGTGTCCGAATACGGTAAACGCCGTGCTGTTCATTTCAAAGGGTCCTATCCCAAGTCCGGGAAAAGAAACTTCAAACATAGTAATCTCCTATATTTCAGTTTTCGCTCAGTCGCAGTTCTCCCAGTTATGGAAGATGTCCTGAACGTCGTCGTTATCCTCAAGATGTTCAATAAGAAGATTCATATTCTTTATATCGTCTTCGCTTTCCAGAGTTACATAGCTCTGGGGAACTTTATCAAGCTCTGCGGATGCAACTGTATAGCCTGCTCCCTCAAGTGCTTCACGGACAGCACCCAAATCGGAAGGCTCCGTATAAATCTCATATACGTCCTCGTCTGCGGAGAAGTCCTCTGCTCCTGCTTCAAGAGAAGCTTCCATAAGAGCGTCCTCGTCAACGCCGTCATCCTTTTCGATAACGATTACGCCCTTATCGGTAAACATAAAGGACACACAGCCCGAGGTTCCCATATTTCCGCCGTATTTATCGAAGGTATGGCGCACATCTCCGGCAGTTCTGTTTCTGTTATCGGTAGCGGCGGTTACAATAACCGCAACGCCGGAGGGGCCGTAGCCCTCATAGGTGATTTCTTCGTAATCAACGGCGTCGGCACTTGAAGCCTTTTTAATAGCTCGCTCGATATTATCGTTAGGCACGTTTGCCGCTTTAGCTTTTGCGATAAGGTCACGGAGCTTGGAGTTTCCTGAGGGGTCGGGGCCGCCGGCACGGACTGCAATTGAAATTTCCTTGCCTATTTTTGTGAAAATTTTACCCTTCTGTGCGTCAGTCTTTGCTTTTTTGTTCTTAATATTATTCCATTTTGAATGTCCGGACATGGTGTATTTCCTTTCAAACTGTGATTAGATTTTTTCGGGTGCTCTCATGCATATGAGAGCAAGGGCTCTTTTAAGGACAGTTCCCGTCGCCTTTGTCAGGCGGAGCCTTGTATTGCGGACCGTTTCGTCCTCTGCGCCGATTATGGGGCAGTTATGATAGAATCTGTTAAAGCTCGAAGCAAGCTCTATAATATATCTCGTAATCACCGAAGGCTCATAGTCTTCTATTGCGGAAAGTACCTTTTCGGGGAATTTTGAAAGCACCTTCAAAAGCTCCGATTCCTCTGCACAAACCACAGATGCGGGAGCAGATTTATCTACCTTTTCCGCTTTTTCAAGAATACTGCAGGTTCTGGCGTAGGTATACTGGGCATATGGTCCCGTATTTCCCTCAAAGCTGAGAGCGTCCTCCATTATAAAGTTAATATCCTTAATTCTCGTATTATAGAGATAATGGAAAACAACCGCTCCGACGCCCACGGCTTCCGCCACAGATTCTTTATCCTTCAGTCCGGGATTCTTTTCCTCTACCAGAGCTGTTACCTTTTCTATTGCCTGAGCGAAAAGGTCTTTAAGAAGAACTACGTTGCCCGTTCTTGTTGCCAACTTTTCTCCGCCGATGCTTACCGTGCCGTAGGGCACATGGACAAGCTCATTGTACCAGTCGTAGCCCATAAGCTCTATAACCTTGAACCACTGTGCAAAATGGAGGGACTGACCGTTTGAGGTAACGTAAATACATTTATCAAAGTTATAAGTACGTTTTCTGTAAACCGCCGCCGCAATATCTCTGCTGTGGTATATAGTTGAGCCGTCCTTTTTCAGAATAAGGCAAGGGGGCATATTATACTCGGACAGGTCTACAATGGACGCACCGTCGTCAATTTTGAGAAGCCCTTTTTCACGAAGAATTTCAACCTGCTCCGGAACTTTATCCACGTAAAAGCTCTCGCCTGCGTAGCTGTCAAAGGCGATACCCAGCTGTTTGAAAGTTTTTTCGTATTCCTTCAAAGAAATTTCGATAAACCATTTCCACAGCTTAATATTATCTTCGTCATATTCTTCCAGTTTCTTGAACTCGTCTCTTGCCTGCTGGTTAAGGCTGTCATCCTTTTCGGCTTCCTCGTGGAATTTGACATACAGCTCGACCAAAGCGTCAATTCCCCGCTTTTCGACCTCATCGGAGCTTCCCCAGTTACGGAACGCCACAATCATTTTTCCGAACTGGGTACCCCAGTCGCCCAAATGATTTATGCTGATGCAGTTATACCCTGCAAACTCGTGAAGATTGCGGAGGGAATGTCCTATAACGGTAGTTCCCAGATGTCCTATATGGAAAGGCTTTGCCACGTTAGGAGACGCATAATCAAGGCATACGGTTTTGCCCTCGCCCATTCCGGATGCGCCGTACTTATCGCCTTTTTCCTCGATTTGCACAAGCACATTCTGCAAAAGCCAATCGTCGGAAATCTTAAAATTAAGATAACCGCCCGCACACTGAACGGTGCAGATGCCGCCGAAATCCGCGTCGGAAAGCCTTGAAGCAATAACGGGAGGTCCCATTTTCAAGGTTTTTGAAAGCTTGAAGCAAGGCAGGGCAATATCCCCCATAGAGCTGTCGGGGGGATATTCCAGCATTGCGGTTATATCAGAGGGGGAAAGCTCTGCCGAAAAGTCGGTTTTAATCTTTTCGGACAAGGTTTCCGCTATCCTCTTCTTAAATTCGGTCATGTATTCTCTCCTGATTATTTATCGTTAATAGTCAACTGCTGAGCGCATTTTTCTGCCTGACGTTCAAGCAGCTTATTGATTCTTGTAACGGGATTGAGAAGCGATGAAATGGACTGGTCGTGATTAAGCGTATCAATAACATATGCAACGTATTTGCACATATTAACATCAGCGTACCAAGGTCTCGCTTTAATCTCGGGATCGGTATAAACAAGGTTAGTTGTAAACACCTTGGTGATAATTCCCTTTTCATATGCTTCGTCAAACACTTTGGGACCGTTTGTGAAAAGTCCGAAGGAAATGAAGGCGAACACACGGCGTGCGCCTCTTTCTTTCAGCTGTTCCGAAACGTCAATAAGGGATTCGCCCGAGGAAATCATATCGTCTACGATAATTACGTCCTTGCCCTTTACGCTCTTGCCCAAATACTCATGAGCTTCAATGGGGTTTTTACCGTCCACGATTATGGAATAGTTTCTTCTCTTATAGAACATACCCAGCTCAACGCCCATAACGGAAGCAAAGTACATGCTTCTGCCCATGGCGCCCTCGTCGGGGGATATAAACATAATATCGTCTTTGGAAAGGGATATATCGGGGTACTCGCGCACCAATGCTTTCAGCATCTGGTAGGAAGGTCTGATATTATCAAAACCGTTAAGCGGTATTGCGTTCTGAACTCTGGGGTCATGAGCATCAAAGGTAATAATATTCTTAACTCCCATATTGCTCAGCTCCTGGAGTGCCAGAGCACAGTCAAGAGATTCTCTTGAGGTTCTCTTATGCTGTCTGCCCTCGTAAAGCATAGGCATAATTACGGAAACACGGCTTGCTTTGCCTTCAATTGAAGCAATGACTCGTTTAAGGTCTGCGAAATGTTCGTCCGGGCTCATGGGAACCATCATTCCGTGCATTTTATATTTTTCGCCGTAGTTGAAGCAATCCGAAATAATATAGAGGTCATGACCGCGTGCGGATTCGCGAAGAAGGGCTTTTCCCTCGCCGCTTCCGAATCTGGGACATTCTGCGTGAAAAATGAAATCCTGATCATCATCATGGCGACGCCATTCCTTCAGATATGCGTCAACCTGATTGACAAAATCTTCGCAACCTCTCATTCCGATAACGCCGAGTTCTCC
>JAQXKW010000003.1 GCA_029010655.1 Clostridia bacterium
AGCTCCGACGGCAGAATATCTTCTTTATCCTGCATGGTATTATCCCCTTTCCTTACTTGTTTTTACTGTTTTTCAGGATTTGTGCCGCTCTGTCAATGTCGCTTTCGTCCATCTCCCGCAGTACGGCGCGGAGCCTGTCAAGCTCCGATGAAGTTATTTCCATACCCGACAGGTCAAACCCGGAGGAGGAGCCAAGAGAGCGGATTATTTTCCGCAGGGCATCGTCGGGGAGCGACGTGAGCATTTCCATTTGTTTTTTATTAATCTTCATTTCAGCTTAAAAAACCTCCTTTTCTTTGCTGTTTTCAGTATATGCAGGAAGCCCCGGGAGGTCACAGGAGAAAACCCTTTATGAAAATACTTGTTATGTCCGACTCCCACGGGAGAGACGACAAAATGGAAAGAATAATATCACTTCATCCGCGGTGCGACCTGTACGTGTTTCTGGGCGACGGTATAAGAGACGCCGAGAGAGTTTTTGAAAAGCTCTCCCTTCCCTCTTTTATTGCGGCGGGAAACTGCGACTGGAGCAGTCACGGGCACGTTGCCGAGGCAACTCTCGACCTTGACGGAGTGAAAGCGGTATGCTGTCACGGGCACACCTTCGGTGTAAAATCCGGGCTCGGAGCTTACGCCGAGCATGCAAAGCAAAAGGGCGCCTCCCTTGCCCTTTTCGGGCATACCCACAAACAGTTTGAAATAAATCTTGACGGAGTTGTTATGTTTAATCCGGGCGCCGTATGCGACGGCTGTTTCGGGTTAATATATATTGAGAAAGGAGCAGTTCTTTGTTCTCACGGAAATTTATAATCAAAGCCCTTTCGGCAATACTTCTTGTGGCTCTTTCTCTTTTCTCCTTTTCCGGCTGTGCCGCAAGGGAATTTCTCGCAACGCTGGGCTTTGACACCCACGATTACGACGGAGAAAAGGTTATAAATGAATATCAGCCCGACAGCGAAAAGGCGGCAGAGCTTTCGGAAATGGTTAAAATTCTGACGGTAAACTCCCCGGAAATCCCCGAATTTAACGGAACCTCCGGTGCGGCGGAAAAATGCAGAGACTCCGTTCTCAACTACATGTATAACCAAAACTACGCAAAATACACGGGAAATCTCACCTTACTCAGCGAGGCGGCGGAGGTTTATCCCCAAATGAGATTTTCCGTTATTATACCCGCCGACGATTTTGTGAACACCTTTTACAAATATTTCGGCGGCAAGGAAAAGGTGGCAAACGAAAGCGGACGCATGTTTGAATATCTGCCCGGGGTGGATTCCTATATAACCGCCGCCCAGCCTCAGAAAAACTGTATGGAGGTGACGGTGGTATCCCTTGAGGAAACGGAGAACACCTTCCGCCTGACCTTTGAAAGCTCCGCAGACGGGGAAAAGGAGGGCACATATTTTGCTCTTATCATAAAAAGGGCGGACGAAAGCTGTTATTTTAAGCAGCTCAAAAAATTATAAAAAAGTGTTGAAATAATCCCGTATATATGGTATACTGACATATATGAAAACGAGCCGCAGGGCAAGGTCATACCAGCCGGGGGTTTAGCGGACCTCTGTACCTGAAATCCGCTGTATGCAGGGGTGGTTTCCCTTTTTGAGGGTTGGCTTTGTACGGTCTGTGTCGCATTTTTTCGTGTTGAAGGACGGGTCCCAGCGCAATCGGCGGCTGTGAACCATGTCAGGTGGGGAACCAAGCAGCATTAAGCGGTGCGGCTGATGTGCCGCAGGGTTGCCTGTCCCGAACGGAAACTGCGTCGTCGCGTATTGGGTCTTCCCGATCTTGGGGTGTGTGGCCTTCCTCTGCGGCTCGTTTTTACATGACTGTATTATTTGATGTTGAAATAATAAAGGAGAAAAGAAATGCATCAGGCACTTTACCGCAAATACAGACCCGCCACCTTTGACGATGTGTGCGGTCAGAAGCATATTACCGATATTCTGCGGTATGAAACGGAAAGCGGAAGAATTTCTCATGCATATCTTTTCTGCGGCTCAAGAGGAACGGGAAAAACCTCCTGCGCCAAAATTATGGCAAAGGCTGTCAACTGCGAGGCTCCCGTCAACGGCTCCCCGTGTCTTAAATGCCGCTCCTGCCTTGATATTGACGCAGGGCTTACCACCGACGTTGTGGAAATGGACGCCGCTTCTCACAACGGCGTTGACGAAATCAGAGCCCTGTGCGACGACATAATGTATACCCCCGCCATGCTTAAAAAGCGCGTGTATATTATCGACGAGGTACATATGCTGTCTCAGGGGGCGTTCAATGCTCTGCTGAAAACAATTGAGGAGCCCCCGGAGCATGCGGTCTTTATTTTGGCGACCACGGAGCTGCACAAGGTTCCGGCAACTATCGTTTCAAGATGTCAGCGATTCGGCTTTAACCGCATTGATATGAAGGTTATTGCCGAAAGGCTGA
Source organism: Clostridia bacterium (assembly GCA_029010655.1). Lineage (GTDB taxonomy): Bacteria > Bacillota > Clostridia > Oscillospirales > CAG-272 > Avispirillum. The sequence continues at coordinate 2,428 of JAQXKW010000003.1, forward strand.
AATATATAGCAAAATGCGAAAATATCGTCCTTGAGGACGAGGCGGCTCTCCTTCTGGCAAGACAGGCGCAGGGTGGCATGCGTGACGCTATCGGTCTGTTGGAGCTTTGCTCCGCAGGGGGCGCCGACGTTACGGCGGCAAAGGTAACTGATGCTCTGGGCATTTCGGGATATGAGCTTGTTGCCCGTACTATGGACGCTGTTTCCCGAGGGGATATGGCAACCCTTTTTGCCATTGTGGCGGACGTGAACTCCTCCGCAAAGGACATTTCCGTATTCTGGCAGGAGCTTATTTCCTTCGTCCGTGACATGCTGGTTTCAAAATACACGGAAAACAGCGCAGAATATCTTGACCTGACAGAGGCGGAAACAGAGCTTCTGAAAAAAACCGCCGCAAAATTTTCCCTTTCGGGAATGGTGTATATAAGCGGCGTGCTTGACGACGCCGCAGTCCGTATTGCCCGCTCCCCGCAGACAAAGCGGATTATTGCGGAAACGGCGCTTCTTAAAATGTGCCGTCCCGAGCTTGATTCTTCAAGTCAGGCGCTGGAGGCAAGAATTTCAAAGCTTGAGGATTCGCTGGCTTTGGGCGAATTTGAAAGTATTCAAAAAAAGCCGGATACTCCCCCCTCCCCTGCCGTAGAAAGCACTTCTACGGAGGAAAACGGGGCGAAAAACGACAGCGCACAGGCGGCTCCCCCCGCACCTGAAACTCCCGTCACGACCGCTTCGGCTGACGGAGAGGAATATACAAAAATTTCCGATATAAGCGAGGCTGTGGGAAGGCTTGAGGGCGCAGACAGAGCCTTGGCAGGCTTTCTTATGAGCGCCGCCGCCTTCGTTTCCGCAGATAAAAAGCATCTGCGTCTTGAAGCGGACAGCTTTTCCGCTACAATGCTTGAAAGAGACAGCTCGAAAAAAGCCGTTTCATGTGCATTTGCAAGAGCGGAACTTACCGAGGGCAAAGCCTCGGTTGAGGTTAAAACAAAAAATCAGGCTAATAAATCACCGTCTCCCTCTGACGAGCTTGGCGGTTTACTGTAAAGTGAGGTAAAATAATGAAAGCAAGACTCCCCGAGGGACGCGGAGGCGGTCCCGGAAACATGCAGAGCATGCTGAAGCAGGCTCAGAAAATGCAGGAGGACATGGCCGCCCTGCAAGAGGACCTTGACGCAAGAGAATATGACGTTGCCGCAGGCGGCGGAGCCGTTAAGGTAAAAATCACCGGAAAGCTGGAGATTAAGAATATTGAGATAGACCCTGAGGTTGTGGACCCGGACGACGTGGAGACCCTTCAGGATATTCTTACGGCGGCAGTAAACGAAGCCATAAAGACCGTAAGCGACACAAACAACGAGGAAATGGGTAAGATTACCGGCAGTCTCAACATGGGCGGCATGGGACTTCCCGGAATGTTCTGATATGGCAGAGTACCCCGAACAGATTGAGCGACTTTCGGATATGTTCCGCCGTCTTGACGGAATAGGCAAAAAAACCGCCCTGCGCCACGCCTTCAGCGTTCTTGATATGACGGAGGACGAGGTCAGAGGCTTTGCCGACGCCCTTGTGGCGGCTAAAACGGAAATTTGCTTCTGCGAAGTCTGCAAAAACATATCCTCCGAAAAGATATGTCCCGTATGCTCCGACCCTAACAGAGACCGCTCCGTTATATGCGTGGTTGAAGATTTCAGAGCCGCAATGGCTGTGGAAAAGGTGCGGGAGTACAGAGGGCTGTATCACGTGCTTCACGGAGTTATTTCCCCCATGAAGGGCGTGGGTCCGGACAAGCTCACCGTAAAGGAGCTTCTGGCAAGGCTTGACGGAGGCGTCCGTGAAGTCATTCTTGCAACAAACCCCACCCCGGAGGGTGAAACCACCGCAATATACCTATCAAAGCTTATCGCTCCCTTGGGAGTTAAGGTCAGCCGGATTGCCAACGGAATGCCCGTAGGCGGCGACCTTGAATTTGCCGATGAACTGACACTCCGCCGTGCCATTGAAGGCAGATATGACCTGTGAAAAAGAAAAGAGGAACCCGGTATGTCAAAGATAAAAATGACCACGCCCTTAGTTGAAATGGACGGCGACGAGATGACCAGAGTTATCTGGCAGATGATCAAAGATATTCTTATTTACCCCTACGTTGACTTGAAAAGCGAGTATTACGATTTGGGACTCAAGCACCGTGACGAAACGGACGATAAGGTAACGGTGGAAGCGTCAAATGCAACGCTGAAATACGGGGTTGCCGTAAAATGCGCTACAATTACTCCCAACGCACAGCGTGTGGAGGAATACTCTCTTAAAGAAATGTGGAAAAGCCCCAACGGCACTATCCGTGCAATTCTTGACGGCACCGTTTTCCGCGCCCCCATTATAGTTAAGGGAATTACACCCTACATTCCTACCTGGACAAAGCCTATTACCATTGCCCGTCACGCTTACGGAGACGTATATAAGAATACGGAAATGCAGGTTCCCTCAAATTCAAAATGCGAGCTTGTCTGCACCGACGAAAGCGGAAACGAAACTCGCCGCACAATTCACGATTTCGGCGAAAGCGGCGGAATTATTCAGGGTATTCACAACACGGATGCATCTATCAGAAGCTTTGCAAAAAGCTGTTTCAATTACGCCCTTGACGCAAAGCAGGATCTGTGGTTTGCCACCAAGGACACTATCTCCAAGCAGTACGACCACCGCTTCAAGGACATTTTTGCCGAGATTTTCGAGGCGGAATATAAGGAGAAATTCAAAGAAGCGGGAATTACATATTTCTATACCCTTATCGACGATGCAGTTGCAAGAGTTATCCGCTCCGAGGGCGGCTATATATGGGCTTGCAAGAACTATGACGGCGATGTTATGAGCGATATGGTGGCTACCGCATACGGCAGTCTTGCCATGATGACAAGCGTTCTCGTTTCTCCCGACGGAGTTTACGAGTACGAAGCCGCTCACGGCACGGTTCAGCGCCATTACTACAAGCACCTGAAGGGGGAGGAAACCTCCACAAACAGCTGTGCTACCCTGTTTGCATGGACGGGGGCTCTCAGAAAAAGAGGCGAGCTTGACAAAAATGCCGAGCTTTGCGACTTTGCGGACAAGCTGGAAAAAGCCGTTATCGACACTATTGAGTCGGGAATTATGACGGGAGACCTTTATCTGCTGTCCTCTCTGCCCCAAAAGAAAAAGGTTAATACGGAAGATTTTCTGAAAGCTGTCGCCGTAACTCTTGACGCTTTGATGTGAAAGGATTTGCCATGAAAAAAGCTGTTGTATTAATTATTTCGCTGACAGCGATTATGCTGTGCCTTGCCGCCTGCGGCAATTCGGAAAAAGAAAACGCCGACACCACTTACGCCCCCGGTCAGGTGGTTTACGTGAAAGACGACACCACCGCCTCCCAAAAGGAGTATGACGTAACGCCGGGCGTTTCCGATTACGACGAGGAGGGAAATCTTATTCTCACCTCTACCGACAACAGATATGTGTATGTGAAAGAAACCGGGTACATAGTATTTTCTTTCAATGAGAAAACGGATACCTGCTTTCAGGTGCTGGACGTAAAGAGCTTTGACAGCGATGAAGCCGCTTTGGAGTACCTTTCCCAAAACGTAACGGAGCAGATGTCCTCCGGCAATTACACCAACGTGGTTCAGAACGGCAAATATGTGGTTTTCACCGCAAGCATCGACCATCCCGCATACGGAGAGTATCTGAAGAGCGACCGCAGTACGGTGGAGAGAATTTTCCCCGACGAATTAAAGCAGTAAAGTATGAACAGAGAATTATTTGATTTTATAAAGAAAAGCCCCACAGCATACCATGCCGCAGATACTGCGGCATGTGAACTTTCGGGAAGAAATTTTATTCGTCTGCGCGAGGGCGATAAATGGGAGCTTTGCCCCAGAAAAGGGTATTTTGTTACACGGAACGGCTCCTCTCTCATAGCCTTCAAGATTCCGAAAAACGGCGGCGCGCCCTTTATGATTTCGGCGTCCCACGGGGACTCTCCCTCCTTCAAAATAAAGGAAAACCCCGATTTGACGGGGGAGTTCTATACCCGCCTTTCCACGGAAAAATACGGCGGTATGCTGTGCGCCCCGTGGCTTGACAGACCTCTTGCTGTTGCCGGGAGAATTACCGTAAAAACCGACGGGGGAATCGCCGTCCGCCTTGTTGATACAAAGGAGCCATGCGCCCTTATTCCCAATGTTGCCGTTCATATGAACCGCAAGGCAAACGAGGGTACGGCGTATAACGCCGCCGTGGATATGCTCCCCCTTTTCGGCGACGGCGGCGCTTCTTTCGGGAGCTTTATTGCAAGAACCGTCGGGGTTGATGCGGAGGATATTTACACAACTGACCTGTTTTTGTACGTGCCCGAGGAGGGAAAGGAATGGAACGGATATATTTCCGCACCGAGACTTGACGATCTCCAGTGCGCCTTTGCCTCGCTGAAAGCCTTTTCTGACGCCGAGCCATGCGGCAGAATACCCGTGTTCTGCCTGTTCGACAACGAGGAGGTGGGGAGCGAAACAAAGCAGGGCGCCGCATCCACCTTTCTATTCGATACTCTTTCCCGAATTTGCGAGGCGCTGGGCACAGACCTTCGGCAAATCCTGCCCGAAAGCTTTCTCGTTTCCTGTGACAACGCCCACGCCGTTCACCCCAATCACCCGGAGCTTTCCGACAAAAACCACTCCGTGTATATGAACGGCGGAGTTGTGATAAAGTATAACGCCAATCAGAAATATACCTCCGACGCCGTTTCCGCCGGAATTTTCCGCCTGATTTGCGAAAAAGCGGGCGTTCCCGTTCAGTACTATGCAAACCGTGCGGACCTTCCCGGAGGCTCAACTCTGGGGAGCATTGCAAACACAAAGGTCTCCCTTAATACGGTAGACATGGGAGCGGCACAGCTTGCCATGCACTCCGCCTTTGAAACTGCGGGGGCAAAGGACACGGAATATCTTTACCGTTCCCTGAAAGCATTTTTTGAAAGCTCCGTTTCCGTTACCGACGGGGGCTATAAGGTAAAATGAAAAAGGGTAGGATAATAAGAATAATACTTGCCGTCTTTTTTTCGGCAGTCTTTGTTTTCTCCGCATATAAGCTTATAAATATTTACTCGGGCTATAAAGACGCCGAAGACTTTTATGAAGACGTGCGGGACGAATATATTAAAACGACCGAAGAAAACGGGGAAACCGAGAACGGCAATGAGGAAACGCAGACAAAAGCCGCTCTGCCCTTTACCGTTGATTTCGACAGCCTGCAAAGCTATAACCCGGACGTTGTCGGCTGGATATACTGCCCCGATACGGAAATCAATTACCCGGTAGCGCAGTCGGACGATAACGAATATTACCTGCGCCGCGCCCTTGACGGAAGCTATCTTGTTACAGGGACGGTTTTTGCGGATTACAGGAACACCGAGCCCGGCACACAGAGAAACTATATCGTTTACGGGCATTATATGAAGGACGGCTCAATTTTCGGCTGTTTTGAAAAGTACCGTGATCAGAGCTTTTACGAAAATCACCCCGTGATGTACTATTTTACCCCCCGGCAGAATTATAAAATCGAGCTGTTTGCGGGGCTTTTAACAAATACCGAGGAATTCCCCTACGAAACGGACTTTTCGGACGGGGATTTTGAAAGCCTTCTTATATGGGCAAAGGAAAATTCGTTTTTTGATTCCCATATTGAAGCGGGAATTGATGATAAGATTATTTCACTTTCCACCTGCTCATACCAATACGAAAATGCACGAACCGTGCTTCTCGGCAAGCTCTGCCCCATAGAATAAAACGGAATATATATGAATATTTTTCTGTTTTTTTCAAAAAACTATTGACAAAGGAATGGCGTGTTGCTATAATAATTCCTGCGACCGATAGCGGAATTGTGTAACGGTAGCACAGCAGACTCTGACTCTGTATGTTGGGGTTCGAATCCCTATTCCGCTGCCAAAAATCTCCTCGGACGAAGTTCGGGGAGATTTTTACTTTTTCACTCTTCACTTTTCACTCTTCACTAAATCCGTCCGAGGAGATTTTTGGCAAGGTTATAAGTAATAGTGAATAGTGAAAAAGTGCGGTAGCTTTTCGCCGTGGCGAAAAGCATTGATTTTATATAGTTTATAAGTATAATATTTTTATTACAATTAAGTTAAGCTGATAAGGGGGAGAAGTAATATGACAGAAAGTCCTTTGATGGTAAAATCCAAGGAGTTTGCTTTGGAGGTTATACGTGCCTGCAAGACATTAAGAGAAGCAAAATGTGAAAGCGCGCTGATCAATCAGTTTCTGCGTTCAGGCACGAGCATTGGAGCGAATATTCGTGAAGCTTTTTATGCTCACGGCAAGGCGGACTTTGTGGCGAAGTTACATATTGCTTTGAAAGAATGCTCAGAAACTGAATATTGGCTTGAGCTTTTGATTGAAAGCGGATATTTCAACGATAAAACAATATTAGAAAGATGTGTTGAGGTGAAAAGAATTTTGATCGCCTCCATTAATACTGCGAAAGAAAACTCTAAATGTAATACCAACGGATAAAATATTGTTTTGCACATGAATTTGTATTGCGTTTTGCAGTATTTATGTGATAAAATATTTTTACATTGGGAATGAACAAGGGGGCAAGTTATGGATATGGTTTTCGATATTTTCGCTGAAGTGTTTTTTGAAGTAATCTGCGAAGGCTTTCTCTATCTTTGCACCTTATTTATTCCTTCAAAAAAGCTGTCGGAGAAAGCACGTAAAATTGTCGGAATCGTACTTGCAATAATCGCATCGCTTCTGTTTTTAGGCTTAGTAGTAGGTATTTTTATGCTTATAGAGACAAAGGGCACCGGTATTTTAGGCTGGGCTTTAGTATCGGCGGCAGTTTTATATGTTTTTGCAGGGGTAGCATTAAAAATAATATCGCATAAACGAAAATAACGGAGATTGCCCGCCGGAAAGCTGTCAGCTATTTTCGGGTCTGCTTTTTCAACGGCATTGCTTTGCACCGTTTTTACTTGATTTTTTCCTTCCAGTATGCTATCATTAAACAAAGGCGGTGGTAATATGAAAAAAGAAAAGCACAAGGGCTATGCGGCACCGATTGTGATAACGGTGATTTTACTGCTTTACATTATCTTTTATTTCGGTGTGTTGATTGCGCTTTTGCCCACGGTTTGGAAATACGTTCTTTTGATTATTCCCATTGCTCTCGCAGGAGTTGCGATTTATGTCTGTGTTGAAAGAATTAAAGAAATAAGGAGCGGAGTGGAAGATGATCTTAGTAAATACTGATTACATTACGGGAAAAGAGCTTGAAATGCTGGGCATGGTGCGCGGCAGTACAATTCAGAGCAAAAATATCGGAAAGGATATTACGCAGAGCTTCAAAACGCTTGTAGGCGGTGAGTTAAAGGCATACACCCAAATGATGAACGAGGCACGTGCCCTTGCCACAAAGCGCATGGTGGAAGAAGCGGAACAGATGGGCGCAGACGCTGTTGTAAATATCCGTTATGCTTCTGCAGCCGTTATGCAGGGTGCCGCCGAGGTTATCGCATACGGCACCGCCGTAAAGTTTATTGAAAAGTAAAATACTGAGTTTTCCCGGAAAACTTCCGAAAAGGGCTGCCGCAAGTGATTTTTCACTTGCGGCAGCCCTTTGTTATGCCTGCTTTTCTTTACAGATAAGTGTGTTTTCGCTTTCTGTGATTTCCCGAACATTATTAAGAATCACGGCGTTCTTGGCATGGGGACATTCTATACGGCAGTTTTCCACGGTGATTTTTCCGTGGATTTTTTCGCTTCTGTCGGCACTTTCCGAATACATGTATATGCCGCCGCAAAGGTTATTGACCCTGTCGCAGTCCGTAAATCTGCACCCACGCACCGTTATCTCGTCGGTGGCAATTCCCTCTTTCCATGATGCTTCCGGCGCAATTTTTACGGCGTATTCAAAGGTTCTCTCCACGGTACAGTTTTCAATTCTTGCTTTAGGGCATTTTATGAGCATACCCCGTGCAAGGTGGTCCTTCATGGTGCAGTTTACCACCTGAAGGTCGGGTACTGCGTCCTTATCTGCAATGAAATAGCCCTCCGTTTCCCCGAAGGGGTGATCCAGCACTACGGCATTTTCTCCACCGTCCGTTTCCACGGACACCGCCCTGAAGGTATCCTCCGCCGCAAGGGTATCCGCCGAAACCTTAACAAGGCAGTCTCCCGCTTTGAAATAATCGGGGGTCTGGGTATGGGTGCCGTCAGGCGGGAACGCTTTACAGGTGATTTTATTGCCGTCAGAGGAAAGCACGGTATGGTAATATGTGTGGACATTAAGGCCGTCGTCCCCCTGACCTACAAACAGGCATCCGTCATATTTCACCCTTCCCCGACAGGAGGCAAGGTGGGTGGCGTCCGTATTGGTGGACATGCACTCGCCGTCTGCGGGGACAACTCTCAGCCTTTCAAAAAGAATATCCTTTGCGCCGTGCGCCGTAACTCCCATGCCCGGCTGGCTGTGTACGGTAACGTCCTTTAAGCAGGTGTTTTCCGCATTTTCTATAAGAATTGCCGGACGGGAATGGTAGGTATGCCATATATAAATTTCCCGTCCCGCAGCGTCCTCCGGCACAAAACGGGCATTGAAAACCGCCTCGTGTTCGTTTACAAGCTCCATTGAGTCAAGCTCCACTGACCTTTCAAGGCGTGTGAACTCCCTGTCGCAAAGGCAGGCTCTCATATGGGGCATTTTCGGCGTTATATGGTAGTTTTCTCCGAACCGGACGGTTATTTTGCCGTCGTCTGCCCCGATTACGGTTCCTCTTGAATAGGGCTTTCTTTTATGGTCAATTGTCAGCCCCAGTACGGTTACGTTTTTACAGTTGCGCACGGACACGGGCTCCATAAAGCCGTCCACCGTGAAAACGGCTCCGTACGCCTCAATTCTGCATCCCTTGACCCCGTCAAGGTCAAGCCCTCTGTCGTACCCGAAATCCGGCTGAAACATAACAAGCTGGGGCACTTTTCCGAATTCTCCGTTCATAACGGATTTCTGCGTTGCCCTCGCCCTGTCCGTTGTCAGCACATACTCGCCGGGGTCGATTACAAGAGTGCTCCCCGGATGCTGGCGCAGAAAATCCCCCGCCGCCCGGAGCCTTTCCCAAAGAGTTTTATATCTGAATTCATGAAGATTTACTTTTGGCATACCGTTCTCCGTTTTTTTATTTAATTGTACCACGGAAAAGACCGTTTGTAAAGAAGGCACTCTAAAGTTACCATTCCCTGAAATCCTAATATACTGTTACTGTATGCCGGGCACATTTCCCGGCGCAGTTAAAAACAAAAGATGAGGTTAATCATAATGACAGCAAAAGCAATATGGGGCATTCTTCTCCCGTTTTTCGGTACGTCGATTGGCTCCGCATGCGTTTTCTTTATGAAAAAAAAGCTGAACACAATGGTTCAGCGCTCCCTTACGGGCTTTGCCGCCGGAGTTATGGTGGCGGCGTCTGTATGGAGCTTACTTATCCCTGCCATGGAAAGCTGGAAGGGACCCGCTTTTCTTGCGTTTATCCCCTCCGTGACGGGGTTTTGGGCAGGGGTCGGCTTTCTTTTAATGCTGGATCGGCTGACGCCGCATCTGCACATAGGCAGCAGTGAAACGGAGGGTCCCGTCAGCAATCTTAAAAGAACTACCATGCTTGTGCTGGCGGTGGTTATTCACAACATTCCCGAGGGCATGGCGGTAGGCGTTGTATTTGCCGCATGGCTTGCGGGGGACGGGGACATATCTCTCGCCGGGGCTATGGCGCTTTCTCTGGGAATTGCCATACAGGACTTTCCCGAGGGGGCTATTATATCAATGCCCTTGAAGGCTGAAAATTTCAGCCGCCCCAAGGCGTTTTTGTACGGTGTTCTGTCGGGAGCGGTTGAGCCTGTCGCCTCCCTTATTACAATTCTTCTTTCCGGAATTATAGTGCCCGTTCTTCCCTATCTTCTCAGCTTTGCGGCGGGTGCCATGATGTTTGTTGTGGTGGAGGAGCTTATTCCCGAAATGTCGGAGGGCCCTCATTCCGATATAGGGGTGATGATGTTCACCGCCGGCTTTACCGTAATGATGGCCCTGGATGTGGCTTTGGGATAGCTTCAGCCTCCCACCAGTATTTTTTTCAATAGATTCATATCGGAGGCGTTTATCTTTCCGTCCCCGTTTAGGTCGGCGGCATCCGTCATCTGCACCGAGGAGGAGCTTAGCTTTCCGGTTATGAGCGTTTTCATCTTATGGCTGTCGGATATATTGACCTTTCCGTCGTTGTTAAGGTCTCCCTTTTTCCATCTTTCGAGCACGGGTATAACCGTGTCGATTTCCGCAGAGCAACGCCGGCACGTGCTTATGCCGTACCCTTCCTCCGTAAAGGTGGGGGCTTTGACGATTACGGTCTCCCCCGGCTCGTGCCCCAGAGGCTCGGTTTCGTCAACAGTTGCCGAGAAATCGCACAGGGTACAGCTTTGCAGAGTATAGCCGCCCTCCGTACAGGTAGGCGAAATTACTGTCTCTGACAGCACATGGTCTCCCGTCTCTCTTTTTCCCGCAAGGTCGATTACCCCGGGCAAATAGCTCTGACCGTTTGCGACGTTTGCAAAATCCGCCTTGCGGAGCGTATACTCAAAGCCGTAATCCCCGTCGGGATCTATAATTGAAAATACAATCGTAAAATACAGACCGTTGGTATTGTTAATATCGTCGGAGGTTCTTTCGGCGTAGATTTTCAAAGGCATTCTCTCCAGATTGATTTCCTTGCCCATATTAATCTCGTCCCTGTTCCATACAACCCCGTTTGAAAAGATTACGGGACTAAGCGTTTCGCTGTTATAGCCTACCTCCATTATTCCGATAGACAGTCCCGGGTTATTTATGAGCGTTGCGTTAAGGGCAAGCGTTCCTTCAGCATCGTTTCGCTCCGTTTCAAAAACAAACGAAAAAGTGCCCGGGTCGTCGTATTCATAGGCGTATTTCGTATAGGAATCACCGCATTTTACACAGGAATATACGGTATGCTCCGCCTCTCGGCAGTTTGCGTCAAAATGCTGTGCCGTATATTCATGCTCGCATTGGTCGGCACATACCCCTACACACAGCGAAAAAAGCATTACCGCCGAAAGCACAACCGAAACAATCCTTTTCACGAAATTATCCTCCTGATTTTTCTCCATTATACCACTTTCCCCGAAAAAGGTCAAGTACAGCCTAAACCCTACTTGAAAAATGCTAAATATTGTTATATAATAGTATACGGAAAAGTTTTCATAAGGGACGGTGTAATTATGAAGCCCAGGATACTTGTAATAAGCTCCGCAAATATTGACTTTGTTCAGAACGTGACCCATTTGCCGAAGGTAGGCGAAACAGTGGTTGAAACGCGCACCTACGGGTATATTCCCGGAGGAAAAGGGGCAAACAGCGCCATTACCTTTTCAAGGCTGGGCGGAGACACGGTTTTCTGCGCCAAGGTGGGGCGTGACGACAACGGCGCCCGTCTGAAAAGGCTGTACGGCGACGAGGGTATCGACACAAGATACATTTACGAAAACAGGTACGCCCCCACGGGGCTTGCCTCGGTTATTGTGGAGGAAAACGGCGACAACCGTATTATCGTTTATCCAGGAGCAAACAACACCATGACCGCCGACGATGTGGAGGAAGCGTTTAACTGTATGCCCGACGGGGTTTTCATTCATTTTGAAATTCCCGACGAAGCGATTTATGCCGCCGCAGATTTTGCCGCCGCAAAGTGTATTCCTCTGTTTATCGACGCAGGACCCGTCCGTCCCTCGCTTGATATTGAGAAAATACGCAAGGCGGAAATTATCTCCCCAAACGAGGCGGAATGCGAAGCGCTGACGGGCATTTATCCCGACTCGGTTGAGGAATGTCTGCGTGCCGCCATAAGCCTCAGCAACATGGCGGATTTCAAATACGTGGTGCTGAAAATCGGAAGAAGGGGCGCATTTATTTACGACAGAAAGAATTACTTTCTGTTCAATCCCCCGAAGGTAAAGGCGGTTGACACCACTGCCGCAGGAGATATTTTCACGGCGGCTATGTCATATGCTTATATGCAGAAGGGCGACATAGGAGAGGCTGTTCGGTTTGCGAACCTTGCGGCGTCGCTGTCCGTAACACGGGAGGGGGCGTCAAGCTCCATTCCCACTTTAAGGGACGTGAAAGCCTTTGCAAAGCAGGTAAAAGAGGTAGGAAGATAAAGAATGGCAAAAATCATATTAGGCGTAGACTACGGAGACGCAAGAACGGGACTTGCCGTTAATGCGGGAACCTTCGCTTTCGGCGCAGGGTGCGTCAGGTGCGAGGGCATGAAAAAAACCGCAGAGGGGGTCGCCGCCGCCGCCGCTGAAAGAAAAGCGGAGCTTATCGTGGTGGGTAATCCCATAAACATGAACGGCACGGAGGGTCCCAGATCTGAAAAATGCAAGGCATTTGCGGCACTTCTCTCGGAGATGACGGGTATTCCCGTTGAGCTTTACGACGAGAGGCTTACCACCGTTACCGCACACAACATCCTTTCGGAACTTAACGTGCGCGGAAAAAAGAGAAAGGATAATGTGGACGAGCTGTCGGCAACACTTATTCTTCAGGATTACATCGACAGGAACTTGAAATAATAAAATAAATGGAAAACTCAAAGCTGATTACCTTCGCCGTCCCCTGCTACAACTCGGAAAACTGCATGAGGGACTGCATTGAATCCCTGCTCACTGCAAAGGATTATGCCGAAATAATTATAATCAACGACGGCTCCGCCGATAAAACCGGAGAGATCGCAGATTCCTATGCTGAAAAATACCCCGGCACCGTTATCGCCCACCATCAGGAAAACGGCGGTCACGGAGAGGGAGTAAATCAGGGAATAAGGCTTGCCTCGGGAAAATACTACAAGGTGGTGGATTCCGACGACAGGCTGGACCCGGACGCTCTGAAAAAAGCCGTTGACGCACTTTTAAGGCTGGAAAATGACGGAAATCCCGTTGACATGTTTGTTTGCAACTACGTGTATGTGCGGATAGACACGGGAGAGCGGCGGCCCATGAAGTATTCGCATATTTTCCCTCAGGGGAAAATATCCTCCTGGGAGGAAAGCCGCCCCTTCGGAGTGTCTCAGTATCTTATGATGCACTCGGTTATCTACCGAACCGAGCTTCTGCGGGAACACTCAATAGAGCTTCCGAAGCATACGTTCTACGAGGATAATCTCTACATGTACGCACCCTTTCCCTACGTAGAAAAGATATTCTATCTTGACCTGGATTTATACCTTTACTACGTGGGCTCCGACGAGCAGTCCGTCAGCGAGAAAAATGTGCTGAAACGGATTGACCAGCAGATAAGGGTGGCAAAGCTCATGATAGACAGCCACGATCTTAACAAAATCAGGAAAGAAAAGCCCCGGTTATACCGCTGTATGCTTCACGAGCTTTCAATAATTCTCAGCATTTGCGACGTTTTTCTTTCTATTCAGAACACCGAAGAAAGCGTCGAAAAAATACGGGATTTGTGGGAATATCTGAAGAAAAAAGACCCCGTCGCATACAAAAAGCTGAGATATTTCTCCCTTGCGGGTTTTACAAAGCTTCCGGGCAGGGCGGGACGGCGGATTATCGTTGCCGCTTACAGGGCAGTCCACAAAATATATAAATTCAATTAACAGAAAATGCACAAATTTCTATTGCATTTTTCGGCATATATGGTATACTATATATGTAAAATTATATAATCGGAGGTATGGAAATGGACAGACAAGATAAAAAGGTCAGCGTTTATAAAGTTATCGCCATTACCGTGGGCGCAGTTGTTGTGGCAACCGCTCTTTGCTATGCGGCATATACTTTCTTCAAGAAGTATTTCAAAATCACCTTTGACTGCGGAAAGTGCGGAGAGTGCGACGGCGACTGTCTCGGCATCGACTTTGACCCCGAGCTGTGCGACGAGGATTACGAGCCCGAGTGCAGTCTGGACGACGAAGAGGATTCCGACGCCGCAAAGGCGTAAAGCTTAAAGACTAAACCAACAAAAAGCGTGCCCCCTTCGGCGGCACGCTTTCTTAAAGAAGGCTTATATATGAAAAAACTGTTTTTCGCACTCCTTTTTTCAGCCCTGTTGCTCATTTCCTGCGGAAACGGAAATGACGCCGAAAAAGAAAGCGACACCGCCGCCCCCGACTGGAGAAATCTCATTGAGTATGAGGGCTCTTTTTACGTTGACAGGGACACAAAGCTGCTGTACGCCAACGACACGGGCAAAATCACCCTGTGGGAAAGCGCAGGCGACGGAGAAATTCTTCAGGAAATAAAATACGACACTCTCGTGCCCGACGCCGTAGACCGCATGGAAACGGAGGATATTAACTCCGACTCCTATTCTGACATAAGAATTATTTACCGTGAAACGGAAAACGGTGTCAACTACAACCTGTGGCTGTGGTCGGAAAAGGCGGGAAAATTCGTTGAATGCAGACCCTACCGGGAAATCACCTCCCCGGAAACCGCAGAGGACGGCAGTATTGTGGGAAGAACCGACAACGGGCAGTTCGGCGTGCTTGAAACGGTTTACCGCTTTGACGAAAACGAAGGGCTTACGGCTCAGTCGTTCAAAATTTTCGATGCGGAAAAGATCGCCGAAGAAATTTTTGGGGGTCTGTCCGAACACACAGCCCTCATTGCCCCCGCCGAGGGAAAGGCGACCGTTAATTCCTGCTCCTGCCCCGTGTTCACCGCAAAGGATCCCCTGTCGGGTGAAACTCTGTCCTACATAGCATACTCCGACACGGGCGAATGGTTTTTCGACGAGGGGTGCACGGGCTTTTACCGCTCCGTTGTTTCAAAGGACAACGGCGGCTTTGACTTGGGCTACTATGCGGGCGAGCCGGGAAATGTTCAGGAAGCGGTGGAGAAGCTCTGCGGAAGTCTGCCGGAGATTAACAGCATTGAAAAGGGAGAAATCGGCTCGAACAAGGCTGTGAGATATACGCTTTCAGTCCCCGGAGAAGCCTCCCCGTCGGCATATGTAATTACCGTTGACGGCGGTCTGTGGTACTACTGTACTGACGGCGTGTCCTACTGCGTGCTGAAAGCCTCCGACGGAACTCTGGGAGACGCCGTTAATATAACTTTTGTTAAATAAAAAACGAGGAGCCTTACATGTTTCACAAAAAAGCCACCGAAAAAGAAAAGACCGCCGCATTGGAAAAGCTGAAAAAGGAATTCGGCGAAATAAAGCGGCTTGACGAATCTCCCGTGAGAGAATACATGCTGAAATGGCTCTCCGCCTTTGCGCCGGATATGACATATTCCGACGCAAAAGCGTACTGTCTCCCCCGTCTCATGTATAAAAACTATCTGTGGAACGCCTTCGGCTTTGAAAAGGCAGAATGTGTTATGGGCGAGGACGCAGAAAGTGCCTTCGGCGGCGGTTTTTCAGGTGAATGCTTCGTTCTCCTAAACGATGAAAACCTCCTTTGCACCGTCCCCGACGGAACCGTGTTTTCTCCCGAAAACACCGCAAGGTTTGCGAACATTATAATCTTTACAAAGAACTTTTCAAAAACCTACGTGCATACGGGCAAGGAAGGCTTCGGTCCCTACTATAAGGATAGCGAAGAATAAATTACCGCTTGCCTCCCCTCTTTTCCGTGATAAAATGTAGCTGTGAAAAGAGGTAATGATTTTGAAGCTGAAAAAAGAAAACGTACACCGGCTGATGAAAATACTTTTCAGCGCGGTTATATTACAACTGTTATACATATCCCTCTGCCTTTGGGCGCACAGCTGCGGCGTGCCGTCTCCCGAAGCGTTTCCGCCCCTTTACAAGGTTCCCGAAATGCTTCAGTGTGCCGCCGCCTCCACGGTGCTGACCTTGGCAGGAGGGTTTCTCCTTGAATTTGCAGAGGAGCTTTGCGAGAGGTAGTATTTTGCAGTTTTTTGAAAATGCGGAAGAATATATGAAAAGGTGCGGGATTTCCGAGGTTATGGACTCGGCTCCCGCAGTTCTTTGCGCTTATTCGGGAGGCGCGGATTCTTCGGTGCTTTTGCATTTTCTTTCTGCATATGTTAAAAAGAACGGCAAAACTCTTTTTGCCGCTCACATGAACCATATGATAAGAGGAGCCGACGCCGACGCAGACGAGCGGTTTTGCAGAAAATGCTGCCGGAAGCTCGGCATTGAGCTTTTTGTCGAAAAAAAAGACGTTCCCGCCGAAGCAAATAAATCGGGCGAGGGGCTTGAAGAATGTGCAAGGCGGCTGAGATACGATTTTTTGCGTGAGACCGCAAAAAATCTCGGCGGCGCAGTTATCGCCACCGCACACAACGCCACCGACAACATGGAGACCGTTATTTTCAATCTTGCGAGAGGCACCTCCGTTCACGGGCTGGGCGGCATTGCCCCCGTCAGCGGCGGAAATATTGTGCGCCCTCTCCTTTTCGCCTCCTCCGAGGAAATAAGGGAATTTGCAGAAAGCTCCGGAATTTCCTATGTTACGGACAAGACAAATTTCGACACGGACTACACGAGAAATCTCATACGCCACACGGTAGTTCCCAATCTGAGAAAAATAAACCCGGAATCTGACGTCGCATTTCTCCGTCTCTCCCGGTCTGCCCGGGAGGACGACGAATATCTTACCCGTGCCGCAGAGGAATTTACGGGCGACAGGCGTTATATTCCCCGAAAGGAATTTGCCGCCCTTGAGCGACCCGTTGCGTCCCGTGTTATTTTGCTCCTTTGTTCAAGGGAAAGCGGCAGAAAGAACATTTCCGAAAAAAATATTTCCGACTGTCTTGATTTTGTATATTCGGAAAAAATTGGAAGTATAAGCATACACGGGTGCGATTTTTTCGCCCACTCCGACGCTGTTTTCATAAAAAGCCGCAAAGCTGAGAAAACTGTTTTTGCGCCTGTGGGAGACTTTCCCCTTGAAACGGGAAAATTCACGGAATTCGGCGATTTTTCGGTAGGCGTTTTTGAAAAAGAATCGGATATAACTCCTCTTTCGGAAAATATTTACAATTTATTTATACAACAGGTACTTAGTCGTGATAGAATATATGGTAATCTTTTTGTTAGAACCCGCAGACCGGGGGACACCTTTTTCTTTCACGGAAAGCACAGAAAGCTGAAAAAGCTCATGTGCGACGAAAAAATCCCTCAGAGGATAAGGGACAGCCTTCCCCTTATATGCGACGAAAGCGGCATTGTGCTGGTGCCCACCCTGTCCGACGGACTTAACGAAAAATGTGACGGCAACGTCTTACATATAATTATTTTCCGAAAAAAGGAACACATATAACATGAACAAAAATCATTACGAGGTTTGGGACGAGGATGTGGACCACATTCTTGTGACTGAAGAACAGCTCGACTCAATAGTTTCCCGTATCGCCGCCGATATTGACCGTGATTACAAGGATAAAAACCTCCTTATGCTTTGCATACTGAAGGGCAGTATCGTTTTCATGGGTGACCTTATGAAAAAGCTTTCCATTCCCTGCGAAATCGACTGCATGAAGGTTTCCTCCTACGGCGGGGAAAACACCTCCAGCACGGGCAAAATCAATATTTTGCTTGACCTTCACCGCAAAGACCTGAGCGAAAAGGACATACTTATAATTGAGGATATT
>JAQXKW010000004.1 GCA_029010655.1 Clostridia bacterium
CCACCAGCAAAGCGGACGTGAGAATTTTTGTGAGCATACTTTGTTCCTTCTTTCTTTAGATATTCTTAGAAAATAAAAAGTCCTCCTGAAGCTATGCTTCAAGAGGACGGATTTCCGCGGTACCACCTCAATTGCTCACCCATACGGGGAAAGCCTCTCACGGGCACGAAAAATTATGCCCTGCCTCTGTAACGGGAAGCTCCCGTCGCCGTCTACTTGCAAACGCTTTCGGGGCGAAGCTCACGGAGGTAATTCGCCGTTCCGCTCTTGCCGGCTCCCACCGCCGCCGGCTCTCTGTAAAGACCTTATCGGAAAGACTACTGATTCCGCTCATCGCTTTTCTGTTATGTACGGATTTTATCACACTAAAGCGCTCTTGTCAAGGCTTTTTTAACATTTTGTTAAAAAATGCCGAATTTTTGCGATTTTTAAGAAGCCGCCCGTGTTCCCCGCAAAACGGGGCCCTCGGGCGGCCTTTTTTGATTATTTTACTCCGCAGTACTCGTACCCTGCGCCTTCCACGGCGGCTTTAATATCCGCCTCTGTAATCTCCTTTGAGGTTTCAATAACGACGGTATTTGTTGTATGGTCAGCTTTTGCCGACACAACGCCGTCAAGCTTTTCAAGGGCTTCCTTTGTATGCGCCTCGCAGTGCGGGCACATCATTCCTTTAACCGTAATTTCCATTTCTTTCTTCTCCTTTATAATATTATTTTCATTACTGATTTCAAGCAGTTTCCCGGGAAGTGCTTCTTTCACGGGCTTGTCCTTTTTGCCGTCATAAACCCTGCACAAATTCAGGCGAAGTGCATTAGTTATAACGCAGAAGCTTGAAAGACTCATTGCCGCCGCACCGAACATGGGGCTGAGGGTCCACCCGAAAACGGGTATCCAAACGCCTGCCGCCAAGGGTATTCCGATAACATTATAGAAAAACGCCCAGAAAAGGTTTTCTCTGATATTTCTAAGAGTTGCCCTGCTTATTCTGATTGCCGCCGCTACGTCAAGCAATGAGCTTTTCATAAGAACAACGTCCGCCGCATCGATGGCAATATCCGTTCCCGCACCGATTGCAATTCCCGTGTCGGCTCTTGTCAGTGCCGGCGCATCATTGATGCCGTCGCCTATCATTGCCACCTTTCCGAACTGCTGAAGCTGTCGGACAACAGCTTCCTTCCCGTCAGGCAGCACGTCTGCCACGACCTCATCCACGCCTGCCTCCGCACCCACGGCTTTTGCGGTTTCGGCGTTGTCGCCTGTGAGCATAACTACACGGATACCCATTTTTTTAAGCTCTGACACAGCCTTTGCCGAATCCTCTTTTATTGTGTCCGCCACGGAGATTATTCCCAGAAGCTTTCCTCCCCTCTGAAAATACAGAGGGGTTCTTCCCATTGCCGCCTGCTGTGCCGCCTTTTTTGAAACGGACCCGTCCACCTGTGCAAATCCCTTTATAAAGCTGAGGTTTCCTGCGGCGCACTCCGCACCGTCAAGGTACGCCTTCAATCCGTTTCCCGGAATATTTTCAAACTGCTCTGTTTCAAGCGCTTCCACGCCCTCTTTTTCCGCTTTTCTTACCACAGCCCTTGCAAGGGGGTGCTCGCTTTTTATTTCAAGTGAATATGCCACCCGTAAAAGCTCCGAAGGCTCCGTGCCCTCGCAGGCGAACACCTCTTTCACTTCCGGCTCGCCCTTTGTGATCGTGCCGGTTTTATCGATTGCCGCTATCTGCACCTTGCCTGTTTCCTCCAGAGAGGCGGCGGTTTTGAACATTATTCCGTTTTTCGCGCCCACGCCGTTGCCCACCATAATTGCAACAGGCGTAGCCAGCCCCAGCGCACAGGGACAGCTGATGACGAGCACGGATATTGCTCTGGAAAGCGAGAATCCGAAGGATTCGCCGACGATCATCCATACAATGAATGTGACAGCCGCAATGCCCATAACAAAGGGCACAAATATGCCGGACACACGGTCGGCGATTTTTGCTATCGGCGCCTTTGTGGCCGATGCGTCGCTGACCATTTGAATAATCTGCGCAAGCGTCGTATCTTCGCCTACTCTCGTGGCTCTGCATTCAAGAAAGCCCGACAGATTCACTGTCGCCGCAGAGACTGTGTCTCCCTCTTTTTTATCAACGGGTATGCTCTCCCCCGTCAGCGCCGATTCGTTTACTGCGCTGAATCCCTTGACAACTACCCCGTCCACGGGAATATTTTCTCCGGGCTTCACAACAAAGCGGTCGCCTGTTTTGACCTGCTCTACGGGGACCTCCGTTTCGATGCCGTTTCTTATAACAACCGCTGTTTTCGGCGCAAGCTTCATGAGTCCCTTTATGGCGTCGGTGGTACGGCCTTTTGATTTTGCCTCCAGCATTTTGCCCACGGTTATAAGGGTCAGAATCATTGCCGCAGATTCAAAATAAAATTCGTTCATATAATGCATAACCGCATCATTGTCGGCGTTCAGCACTGCCGCGCTCATGGCAAACAAAGCATAAACACTGTATAAAAATGATGCCGTAGCACCGATTGCCACCAGAGTATCCATATTGGGCGCTTTGTGCAAAAGCCCCTTGAAGCCGCTTATGAAAAACCTTTGATTTATCACCATTATAAGCCCGGTGAGTAAAAGTTCGAAAATGCCTATGGCAAGATGATTTGAAGCTAAAAACTCAGGCAGGGGGAAATTCCACATCATATGCCCCATGGAAACATACATGAGAGGTATCAAAAACATTACCGATGCGATAAGCCTTTTCTTTATTTTCGGAGTTTCCGTGTCCTTCAGCGCAT
Organism: Clostridia bacterium; assembly: GCA_029010655.1. Lineage (GTDB taxonomy): Bacteria > Bacillota > Clostridia > Oscillospirales > CAG-272 > Avispirillum. Next base: position 2,796 of record JAQXKW010000004.1, read on the forward strand.
CATCGTATTCTGTACGCCCGCCCGCCGTTTTTTCGGAGGTTTTCGGCATCGCGCCATATCCTGCTTTCTCCACCGCCCCGATTATTTCCGCCTGCGGGGCGCTTCCCTCCACGCTCATAGAATTGGTAAGCAGGCTGACCGAACAGCTTTCAACGCCGGGCAGGGCAGAAACCGCCTTTTCCACTCTCGCCCTGCACGCATCGCAGGTCATTCCCGTAACCGTATACCGTTCCATTATCAATCCCCCCTTACTTCATCAGCTTTTGCATAGTCTGCACAAGCTCGGATATAACTTCATCGTTGCCCTTACGTATATTATCGGCAACGCAGGTTTTAATATGATTTTCCAAAAGCACCTTGTTAAAGCTGTTTAACGCCGCCGTCACGGCGGAAACCTGAATTAAAATATCCGTGCAGTATGCGTCAGCCTCAAGCATACATTCTATGCCCCGAACCTGACCCTCTATCCTTTTCAGCCTGTTCATAAGATCCTTTTTTTCTTTTCCGTCCCTGTCCTTGTGCTTGCCCGAACAGCATACGGTCTCGCGGCATTCAGCGCAGGCATTTTCTGCTGTGTCTTTTTTATTCACAAGATTTTCCTCTCATTATTATCTCCGTTTTTCGCTTTATTATATACCCCTCTGGGGTATTTGTCAAGTATAAAAATCACCTTTTCTGCGGCAAAAAAAACGGTGGCGAAGCCGCAAAAAAGGTGATTTATATGAAAATGCGGAAAGCGCCTATTTCTTTCTGCTTCTTTTTTCAAAGGATTCAAGCATTTCCTTTAGGTGGTTTACCAAGGGCAATTCCGAATGGAAGGGCTTGAAGAAATGATATTTTTCCTTTCTGCGCTCGTTTGCGCTTCTGATATGCGCCTTTATGGATTCGTAGCGCACTATAACGTCGTTATCCTCGGCAAAGCTTTTGATTTTGGAAAGGATTTGAGTGGAATGGGCCGCGTCCACAATGAAAATGCCGAAAAACAGCCCCACAAGAAAGGAAAAGGCAAGATTTTCCGACAGCCATTTCAGCGCCGTCAGAATATGGGGGTGTATGAGAAAATAGTAAACTGCGCCCAGCACCGCCCAGAAAAACGAAAACTTGGGGCAGATTATTCCCTGAATGTTGCCCCATTCGCCGGAATAGTCCCAAAGGCGCACCTTTGACACCTTTAAGGCAAGTACGCCGGCAATATATTCGATTACGGTCATACATACCGCCATAAGGACGAAAAGAACTACCTTGTTCGCCACGGGATTTTTTATTATATTCAGATTTTCCAGAGAGGAAATAAGATACAAAAGACACAGCCCCGTGCCGTAGATGGGCAGGTATGGTCCCGTGCAAAAGCCCGGGTTTATCCACTTTCGCTCAGGGTTGGCAGAGGAGAAAAAGCGCCTGAAAAACAGTTCCAGCACCCACCCCGAAACGGAACCTATGAAAAACAGAAACGCAAGCACCAAAAACATGCTCATACCGTTTACTCTTACGGACTCGGAATACATAAGCCTCTCTCTTTCCGATAGTAATAATTTACATATACTATTGTAGCACATTTTTACATCAATTCCCATAGGAAAAAGGAAGTATTTTTAGCGACCGGCGGAGGGTGGA
>JAQXKW010000005.1 GCA_029010655.1 Clostridia bacterium
AAGTATAACGGAAAATTGCCCGAATACATTAACAAGGCGGTTTCCTGTGTGCCCCATGTAAATTCCTCCGTCAGTAAGTACTGCGGAAGCAGAAAAATAATATTAGACTGTATGTAAAGGAAGGCGAAAAGATGAGCAAATCGGATATAGTAAATATGTTTTATCAGTCGGGAGCAAGCCTGGGCGGAAGGCGAATTCTTATGCTGCTTCTTGCAGGGCTGTGCGTAGGAGCGGTTATTTTCATAACCTACCGTATAACCTATACGGGCGTAAATTACAGCTTCCGCTTTAACCTTTCCAATGTGATAATTCTGCTTATTACCGTTGTAATAATGATAATGATAAGCAGTAATATTGTCATAACCATGGGAATGGTGGGCGCTTTGTCCATCATCAGATTCAGAACAGCCATAAAAGACCCCAGAGACACGGTGTTTATATTCTGGTCGGTGGTAGAGGGGCTGAGCGTTGGCTCGCAGAACCTGAAGCTTGCGGCAATTTCCACTCTGTTTATTGCCGTAATACTTGTAGTCGCAGGCTTCTTCAAAGGTCTGGGACTGAAATATCTGGTTGTAGTCAGAGGCGAAAAGGAGCTTGACCCGGAAAAAATAAAAGAGGTACTTTCCGAAAACGCAAAAAGAGTGCGCCTTCGCGCCGTAAATACGGACGGCGACGGCTGTGAAATTATTTTTGAAATTCTCTGCGGAAAAGAGCTTAAAGAAAAGCTTTCCGCCGAAATAGGAACCCTTGAAAAGGTAAAAAGCGTACATACGTTGCTTGAAACCGGGGAGACGGTCGGATAGGGCATGAAAAAAGCAAGGATAATATGGCTTGCCGTTTTGTCTGTGCTCCTGTTTGCCGCCCTTGCGGCGGCGGTAGTAAGGGAAACGGAAAGCCTTGCCTCCATCGAGCCGTATCTTGAAAAAAGCGGAGAATATATACGCTTTTCAAAGGACGGCTATTATTCCGAAGAAGCCTTCGGGCTGGAGCTCTCCCTTGACCCGGCAGTTCCCGACAGCGCCCAAATCGTCTATACTCTTAACGGAGACGAGCCTACGGTAAAGTCAGAGGTTTACTCCGAGCCCATACCCATGGAGGAAAGGGAAGAGTGCGGCATAACGGTGATCCCCGTCCGTGCGGCGGTGGTATATAAGGGCGAACTCAGCGAAAGCGTTACAAGGACATATGTAATTTGTTCCGACGGAGAGCTGTTTTCAAAGCTGACGGTGGTATCGGTAACCTCCGATAACGACGGTCTGTTCGGCTATGAAAACGGCATACTTGTGCCCGGAAAAATATACGACGACTATCTTAATTCCGATAAAGCCGGAACTGTTCCGGAATGGCAGGTGCCTACAAACTTTAAGGTGCTGCGAGGGCAGGAGTATGAGAGATTTTCCCATATAGACGTGTTCCAAAACGGTGAAAACGTGATCTCTCAATATGCAGGGCTCACAGTTGCCGGCGGCGCGTCCTCATATCTTGATAAAAAAACCCTGAAGCTTTGCGCAAGGGAGGAGTACGACCCCAATAACAGTAAATTCAAGTGGGACGCATTTTCGGAGCTTTATTCGGACGAAAGCTCCCTTTCTCAGCTTAACCGCTTTAATAAGCTCCTACTGAGAAACGGAGGACAGGACAGAAATACCTCCTTTGTAAGACCTCTCCTTTGCTCCGAGCTTGCAAAGGCGTGCGGTGTAAACGGAGTGCAGAGCACGGTGCCTGTAATAGTTTTCTTAAACGGCGAGTATTACAGCATCGCCCAGCTTCAGCCCTCCTTTTCAAACGACTATATGGCGGAAACCTACGGACTGCTTGCGCAGGACGAAATAGAAACGTATGAGTACAGCGATATAACCGCCTTTGAATCAGGGGGCGTTCTGGAGCTTTTCAGAGCCGATCTCAGCCTTCCCGAAAACAGAAAAGCGCTTGAGGAAAAGGTGTCGGTTGAAGACCTTCTCTCCTACTTTGCCTTCGAGATTTACTGCAATAATCTGGATTGGCCGGGAAACAACGTGGAAATATGGCGATAT
>JAQXKW010000006.1 GCA_029010655.1 Clostridia bacterium
AGCACGGTCACGGGAAAGACCGCCGGGGCCAAGCGCTGAAATACGGCGCTTATGGGTAAGCTCGGCAAGGGGGTTCGCCTGATCCATGAACTGAGACAGAGGAGAGGAGCCGAAGAACTCACGGATAGCCGTTACGATAGGACGGATATTAATGAGATTCTGGGGAGAAAGGCTCTCGCTGTCCTGAATATTCATTCTCTCCTTAACAATCTTGTCCATACGGGAGAGACCGATACGGAGCTGGTTCTGCAGAAGCTCGCCAACACAGCGCAGACGTCTGTTGCCCAAGTGGTCAATATCGTCTGTTGTGCCCACGTCGTGAGACAGGCAGAGCAGATAGTTTATAGATGCAAGAATGTCTTCGGAAGTGATGTGGGTGGGGCAAAGGTCATGGAGGCGGTTCTTTGCAATCTTCTTGATTTCGTCAAGATCGCCGCCGGCTTCCTCTGCGATTTCGCAGAGCACCTTGTAGTCCACCTTTTCGGAGGCGCCAATATCGGAAAGGTCGTCGCCGATAACGTCAGCCGCATAAACGGAGCCGTTGGAGAATACCTTTACCTCGGAGCCGTCCTCCATTCTGAGGTAAACGGCGTCAACGCAGGCATGCTCGATTGCCATTGCGTCCTCACGGGAGAGAAGCTTGCCCTCGTCAAAGAGAACCTCACCTGTAAGCGTGCTTGCCACGGGACGTGCAAGCACATGGTTTGCAATGCGGAGCCCCAAAGCCAACTTCTTGTTGTACTTGTATCTGCCCACGGGGTAGAGATCGTATCTCTTTGCGTCGAACAGAAGGTTGTTTATGAGGATTTCCGCACTTTCAACGATAGCGGGTTCGCCGGGACGGAGCTTTTTGTAAATCTCTTTGAGAGCTTCCTCACGGATTGTGGAATGGTTCTCAACTGCCAGCTTTTCGCACTCGTCCTTTTCGAGAGTAGCCGTCAGCTTTGCCTCGTCTCCGAAATATTCCTTTATCTGAGCGGGAGACTCAATGCCCAGCGCTCTGATAAGCACCGTGACGGGGAGCTTACGGTTTTTATCGATACGCACGTAGAACACGTCGTTAGCGTCGGTCTCATACTCAAGCCATGCTCCGCGGTAGGGAATAACCGTAGCGGAGAAGGTGCGCTTACCGGATTTATCGATAGCACTGTCGTAATAGATTCCGGGAGAACGGACAATCTGTGATACGATTACACGTTCCGCACCGTTGATAACGAAGGTGCCGGTGTCCGTCATCATGGGGAAATCGCCCATGTAAATGTCGGACTGCTTTACCTCGCCTGTAAGTCTGTTGGTGAGACGGACGGATACCTTCAGCGGCTTTGCGTAGTTAGCGTCACGCTCCTTACACTCGGCAACAGGGTATTTGGGTTCCTGGTCGAACGAGTAGTCAACGAATTCGATGAAAAGGTTGCCGGTATAGTCCGTAATGGGGGATACGTCTCTCAGCACCTCCATAAGACCTTCCTCCAAAAACCACTTGAAAGAATCCTTCTGGATTTCAAGCAGGTTGGGAAGACCGATCGCCTCGTCGATTTTCGAGAAACTCATTCTCGTCTTTTTGCCCACTGTCTGGGGTTTGACCATCGGGTTATCACTCCAATCCTTGAAAGTCGGATAAGCTGTGTTTTGCGGCGAAAAAGGCGCAAAAGGGCATCAGCTTTTCCTTCAAAAATATAAATAAATATTTTATTCGCAAATAATCGCAATATAATATTATATATAAAGAAGTTCAAATGTCAATATATTCCGCAATATTTTTGAAAAAATCCGCAAGATTTATAAATTATGCGAAAAATATTTACAGAAAATTAAATTGTTAATTTTCTGTAAATTATACCGTCTCTTTGCGACGGCAAAAGGAAAAATTATTCAAAAAAATCCCGTAATCATATTGATTTTGCGCATGTTAAAGAGTATAATCAATGTAAATGCAAAACTTTATTCGGAGGCCGAAATATGAAATGTATAATTAACGGAAGGCTTGTCCTGCCGGACGGCGTTGTCGATGGCAAGGTTCTTCTTTACGACGAAAAGATTGCCGGGATAGCCGACGCAGGCACGGTTGACCTTTCAGCTTATGAGGTAATCGACGCAAAAGGTAATCTTGTATGTCCCGGACTTGTGGACATGCACATACACGGTTATTTTAACGAGGACGCGTCTGACGGAAGCTACGAGGGCTTAAAGAAAATGGCGGAAGGAATCGTTGAAAACGGCGTTACCTCCTGGTGTCCCACTACCATGACAGTTTCCAAAGAGGAAATTCTGAAGGCTTTTGAAGTTGCAAGAGAGCTCAAGGCTTCAAAGGAATACTACGGCGCAAAGGTTATCGGTGTAAACTCCGAGGGACCCTTTATTAATCCTTCAAAAAAAGGAGCGCAGGCTGAGGAGCATATTCTCCGTCCCGACGCAGATTTTATTCTCGATAACGCCGATATTGTGAAATTGTTCACGGTTGCCCCCGAAATGGACGGCGGACTTGAATGTATTGAGAAGGTACATAAGGACGGCAGAGTACTCGTTTCCATGGGACATACGGGAGCAAGCTTTGAGGAAGCTCTGAAGGGCGTTAAAGCAGGTGTGCGCCATACAACCCATCTTTTCAACGCCATGACTCCTCTTATGCACCGCAACCCCGGCGTTGTAGGTGCGGCGCTGTCATGCGATAACGTAAGCTGTGAGCTTATAGCCGACACCTTCCATGTAAATAAGGGTCTGTTCAAGCTGGTTTCCAAGGTAAAGGGCGACAAGCTGTGCCTTATTACCGACTGTATGAGAGCAGGCGGCATGGCTGACGGAGACTATACACTGGGCGGTCAGCATGTTAAGAAAACGGGCATTCAGTGTCTCCTTGATGACGGAACCATTGCAGGCTCCGTTCTTAAACTGAATAATGCGGTTAAAAATCTCTACGAAAACAGCGAGCTTTCAATAAGCGAGGCTGTCAACTGTGCAAGCCTTAATCCCGCAAAGGCTCTGGGCGTTGACGATACAATAGGCTCCCTTGAGGTCGGCAAATGCGCCGATATTATGATTTGCGATAATGATTTCAATATTATAAATACAATTATCGGAGGTACAATACGATATGAATGCAAATGAAATCAAGGCTCTTGAACTGAGCAACAAGAGAAGCGGCGTAAAGGTCTTTGTGGCAGGAAGCTATGAGGCTCTTTCCAAAAAGGCGGCTTCCATCGTAGCAGGCGCTATTAATAACAAGCCCTCCTTCCTTCTGGGTCTTGCTACCGGCACGTCTCCCATCGGTCTTTACGAGGAGCTTGCAAACCTTAATCACGAGGGAAGAGTAGATTTTTCAGAGGTTACTACATATAACCTTGACGAGTATTATCCTATCGACCCTGCAAACGACCAGTCTTACAGATATTTCATGAACAAGCACCTGTTCAATAACATTAATATTGATATGAACAGAACTCACGTGCTGTTCGGTCAGGCTCCCGACTGGAAGGTTGAGTGCGCCGAGTACGATAAGGCTATCGCAGAACAGGGCGGTATCGACCTTCAGGTGCTTGGTATCGGAAATAACGGTCATATCGGATTTAACGAGCCCGGACGTGACTTTATCTGGGGAACTCACAGAGTAGAGCTTACCGAGTCCACCATTGAAGCTAACTCCCGTCTCTTTAACTCTGCCGACGAGGTTCCGAGAGCGGCTCTTTCCATGGGTATCGGCAACATTATGTGCGCAAAGCAGGTAGTGCTTGTTGCTAACGGTCCCAAGAAGGCTCAGGCTATAAAGGACGCTCTTGAGGGCGAAATCAGCCCCTACTGCCAGGCATCTATTCTCCAGCTTCATCCCAATGTAACCTTCATTATCGATGAAGAAGCGGCATCTATGCTTGACGCATACAAAGCATTATGATTTAAGAGGTAAAAAATGATAAAAGCTATTCTTGATCCCCAGTTCCAGCCTATGGTCGAGGTTGTAAACAGCTATAAGAAGGCTGTTGCCGAGGCCGGCGGCGTACCCCTTACAATTGCGGTACAGAGAAATAAGGGTTATATTTCCACTTACAGCCTTGACGTGTACGCAGACGGCACAGGTCACGATGAGGAAAACTACGGTATCGTTGAGCGTATCGTAAAAACTCTTCTTTGGGTTTACGGCGGCTATAAGGTAACCGTTGCAGGCTCAAAATACCTCTACGAAAAAATTGCCGCCGCATACAAAAAAGGCGGCGCAAGAGAATTTGACGCCGATTTCATGGCAAAGGTTTACGAGACGGATTTCGTTGTAGATTATGTTGAAAACGCCGCTGACGCTCCCAAGGAATATCAGGCGGCAGACCCGGTGGGACGCCACCTTGACGGATGCCGTATAGGCTTCGATGCAGGCGGAAGCGACCGTAAGGTCAGCGCAGTTGTTGACGGCGAAACCGTATACTCCGAGGAGGTTGTTTGGTTCCCCAAGCTCCAGAGCGATCCCGATTATCATTATCAGGGCATTCTTGAAGCTATGAAAACTGCGGCTTCCCATATGCCCAGAGTAGACGCTATCGGCGTTTCCTCCGCCGGAGTTTACATAGACAATAAAATTATGATAGCTTCTCTTTTCCTTAAAGTTTCCGACGAGGACTTTGAAAAGAAGGTTAAGACTATGTATCTTGACGTTGCAAAGGAAATCGGAGACGTTCCTGTTGAGGTTGCAAACGACGGCGACGTAACAGCCCTTGCAGGTGCTATGGATCTTAACGATACCAACGTGCTCGGCGTTGCCATGGGCACAAGCGAGGCGGCAGGATATGTTGATTCTCAGGGCAATATTACCGGCTGGCTCAACGAGCTTGCATTCGTTCCCGTAGACTTCTGCCGTGACGCAATGGTAGACGAGTGGAGCGGCGACTACGGCTGCGGAGTTAAGTATTTTTCTCAGGACAGCGTAATTAAGCTTGCACCCGCCGCAGGAATCGAGCTTGACGAAAGCCTTTCTCCCGCAGAGAAGCTGAAGGTAGTTCAGGGTCTTATGGCACAGGGCGACGAAAGAGCCGCAAAGATTTACGATACCATCGGCGTTTACTTCGGCTATGCTATCGCTTACTATGCAATGTTCTATGATATTAAGCATGTTATTATCATGGGACGTGTAACAAGCGGCGAGGGTGGAACTATCGTGCTTGCAAGAGCAAATGAGGTTCTTGAAAAAGAATTCCCCGAGCTTGCACAGAAGATAGTTCTCCACATTCCGGACGAAAAAAGCCGCCGTGTGGGACAGTCTGTTGCAGCTGCAAGCCTTCCTAAGATTAAATAAAAAGAAAAAAGAAAAACGCACCCCATACCGTACATCGGTATGGGGTGCGTTTTATACAAGCCCACTAAGCGTTCCAACTGTTCCTTTGCTGAGGCGGGTACAGTGTTCTTCAATATAAAGCAATGCTGACCGTCTGCACACAACTGCGCCGAATTCCTGAAGGTTTTCGTATTCACGGTCGATTATAAGATATACTCCGGGTTTTTCTTTTTCATAATATATACGGCTCTCCCCGTCAAAGCCCGAGCTGTTAATTGCTTTGCAGGCAGGCAGTAATCCCTCAATGCTCTGAAATTTGTATATGTATTCCGTCCTTCGGTATAATGAACCGTCGCACAGCGAAACCTGATCTCCCAAACGTGTTATAAACAATTCGCATCCTCCTTCTTTAGACTCAAAGATTTTTACAAGTATTCTGCACCATCCCGAAAAATCAGTCGATTTGTCGGCGTCTCTGAGCATTGCCCGCACATTCTTTGCAACGGAATCGTCCTTTTTTCTGTCGATATGGTATTTTTCCATGTCCTCCGGCGTCAGAAACAGTATAACTCTGTTGCATTGGCATTTGATTAGTTCCACATTTTTCTCCCATCCGAAATTATTCGTTTGCTTATACTTCCTATACTATAATTATAATCCGCCTTTTTCATAATGGCACTATCAATTTATGGAAATGTGACTTGACTGACGTCATAGCCCATGCTAAAATATACCCGAGGAGTATATGTATGCCAAAATATAAAAGAATTTTTCTTGTAGTTGCGGACAGCATGGGAATAGGGGCGGCGCCCGACGCTTCAAAATATAAAAACGGAGACGGAACCGACGAGGGCTCCGACACCTACGGCTCACTTTGTAAAACAAAAGGCTTTTCGGCGCCGTTTCTGGAAAAGCTGGGCATAGGAAATATTGACGGCGTAGCCTCTTTCTATCCCAAATGTGCAAATCCCGTGGGCGTATACGGCAAAATGCGGGAAAAATCCGCCGGCAAGGATACGGTAACGGGTCATTGGGAGCTGGCGGGAGTTGTGTCAGAAAAGGAAATGCCGACTTTTTATGAGGGCTTTCCAGAGGAGCTTCTCCGCCGATTGTGCGAAAGGTGGGGCAGAGGGTATCTCTGCAATAAGCCTTATTCGGGCACCGAGGTTATAAGAGACTACGGAATAGAGCATATGAAAACCGGCAAGCTGATTGTCTATACGTCGGCAGACAGCGTTTTCCAGATAGCGGCGCACGAGGAAACCGTGCCGATTAACGAGCTTTACCGATGCTGTGAGATTGCAAGAGCGGAGCTGAAAGGCGAATTTGCCGTGGGCAGGGTTATCGCCCGCCCGTTTCTCGGTGAATACCCCGATTTTTACCGCACTGCCAACAGACATGACTATTCGCTGGAGGCACCGTCGGATACCCTGTGCGACGTGCTGAAAAATAAAGGAATGGACGTAATAGGGGTAGGGAAGATAGGAGATATTTTCGCCCACAGAGGCTTGACGGAGGAAATACGTACGGTAAGCAATACGGACGGTATGAATAAAACGTATGAATTGCTCCGCCGTGATTTTCACGGACTGTGCTTTGTAAATCTTGTGGATTTTGATATGAAATACGGTCACCGCAGAGACCCCGAGGGCTACGCCGGGGCGGTTATTGAAACGGATCGTTTTCTTTGTAAGTTTTCCGAAAAAATGCGTGACGGCGACCTTCTCATATTAACCGCAGACCACGGGTGCGACCCCTGCCATATAGGAACGGACCATACGAGAGAATATGTTCCCGTGCTTATGTATTCAAGGAATATTATTCCCCGAAATATCGGAATTAGGGACGGCTTTTGCTCCCTCGGCGCAACTGTCGCCGATTTGTTTGAGGCACGTCACAGCTTCAACGGCAGCTTTGCCGACGAAATATGAATATAAGCACAAAAAAAGCGGCGTTTTGCCGCTTTCTTATATTACGCTTTTTCTCTTTCAAAGAAATACTTCTGATTGTGACTTTTAATGCTTTGCACAAGACCGATAAGCATATACATTGCAAGCATTGACGAGCCGCCGTAGCTCATAAAGGGAAGCGTTATTCCGATAACGGGGAGCATGGCAAGACACATGCCGATATTCTCCAAGGTCTGGAATATAAGTATTGCAACTACTCCCGCACAAATATATGCGCCGTAGTCCTTTCTTGCAATTCTGGCAATCCACAGAAGCCTTATTATAAGAATTGTCATCAGAACAATATAGGCAAAACAGCCGAAAAAGCCGAATTTTTCCGCAAGGATTGCGAAAATAAAATCGGAATAGCAGGCAGGCAGATACACATACTGTGTTCCGCCCCGAAATCCCGAGCCGAGAAAGCCTCCTGCGGCAATAGCCGAGCGGCTTTTCAGCGCCTGATACCCTATATCCAAAGGGTCGCCCTCGGGATTGAAGCCGTAAACTATGCGAAGCTGCTGCTTTTCGCTGAGAAGATTCCACCATACTGGCGAGGACAGCACAAGCAGGGCGGCAACGCCGATAAAATACCAAATGGAAAGACCGCCCACCAAAAGCATAACAGCCATTATAAACATGTATACAAGTGTGGAGCCTAAATCTCCGGTTTTAAGAACCAGCGCACAGATAATTCCCGCATGAACACCCAGCTGTAAAACGCTTGTGATTTTGTTTATTTTTCCCTGAAGGAGCTTTATATGCCTTGAAAATGTAATAATAAACAGAAGCTTTACGTATTCGGAGGGCTGAATATCAAAGGGAACTCCGGGAATTCTGATCCAGTTTTTATTTCCGTGGTCGCCCTGACCGAAAAGCACAGCCGCAAGCATAAATGCTACGGCGGCAACGTATATCCATATGCCGCATTTTTTAATCAGCTTGTCGTAGTCTATAAAGGCAAGCGTTATCATGGCAATACAGCCAAGTACCGAGGCGATGGTCTGAACCAAAACATACCGTGTTCCCAGCTCGTTGGAAGCTCCTGCAAGGGTGATTATGGAAAGAGCCGTCATTCCCAGAACGCATACCAAAACCACAAAATCTATCTGTCTGAATTTTTCTTTTACGGTAACGGAAAATTCTTTCAAAAGCGGCTCCTTTCCGTAATACTTAAATACTTATGAGTAATCAGTACGCTATTGCCCAGAACACCATTTCTTTTGCGGGCTTTCCGCAGCAAACGCACTTGTCGGAGATTTTTTTCTGCTCAAAGGGAATACATCTGCTGCCTACGCCGGTCTTTTCCTTAACCGCCTTTTCGCATTCCTCGGAGCCGCACCACATAGCCATAACAAAGCCGTCGCCGTTCTTCTCCAGAGCCTCATTAATTTCGTCAATTGTGGTACACTCATATGTTTTCTGCTCACGGTTTTCGAGAGCCTTTGCATACATTTCGGAGCGAACCTCCTCGAGACGCTGTGCAACCGTTTCTTCAATGTTTTCAAGAGACTCAAAATTCTTTTCTCTGTTCACTCTCTTAACGGTTACGCACTTGTTTTCGGCAATATCGCGGGGACCGATTTCTATGCGGAGGGGAACACCCTTCATCTCATATTCTGAGAACTTCCAGCCGGGGGTGTTTTCGCTGTCGTCCACCTTAACTCTGAAGGAGCCTTTAAGTCTGTCACGCAGAGCATAAGCGGCGTCAAGAACGCCCTCCTTGTGCTGCTGAACGGGGATAATCACAACCTGAATGGGAGCAACTGCGGGGGGAAGCACAAGGCCGTTGTTGTCGCCGTGGGTCATAATAATCTCGCCTATCATTCTTGTAGTGGTACCCCATGAGGTCTGATGGGGATACTGCAATTTATTATCCTTGTCGGTGTATTTAATATCAAATGCCTTTGCAAAGCCGTCGCCGAAGTAGTGGGAGGTGCCCGCCTGGAGAGCCTTTCCGTCATGCATGAGCGCTTCAATGGCGTAGGTTGCCTCAGCACCTGCAAACTTGTCGCTTTCCGTTTTTCTGCCTTTAACTACGGGGATTGCAAGGTCGTTTTCGTGGAAGTCCGCATACACGTTAAGCATTTTGATTGTTTCTTCCTCAGCCTCTTTTGCCGTAGCGTGCATGGTGTGACCCTCCTGCCAAAGGAATTCTCTTGAACGCAGGAAAGGACGGGTGGTCTTTTCCCAGCGTACCACGGAGCACCACTGGTTGTAGAGCTTGGGAAGGTCTCTGTAAGACTTTATTATGTTTGCATAATGCTCGCAGAAAAGCGTTTCCGAGGTGGGACGCACACAAAGCCTTTCCTGCAAGGGCTCGGAGCCGCCGTGAGTAACCCAAGCAACCTCAGGTGCAAAGCCCTCCACATGCTCCTTTTCCTTGTTGAGAAGCGATTCGGGAATGAACATGGGCATATATACGTTTTCATGCCCTGTTTCCTTGAAACGGCCGTCCAGATTTTTCTGAATAAGCTCCCATATTGCATATCCGTAGGGGCGGATTATCATGCAGCCCTTAACGCTTGAATAGTCTATAAGGTCAGCTTTTTTACAGATGTCCGTGTACCATTTGGCAAAATCCTCGTCCATTGACGTGATTTGCTCAACCATTTTATCGTTTGCCATATACTACCTCTTAAATAAATTTCAATAACAGTATTCTACAACAGATTGGGACTTTTGTCAATCTTCTTTCTTCAGCCTTGCAAAGGAAGCCATAAGCTTTTTTGTGCCCACCTTGTCAAACTCAACCTCGTAGAGAATGTCGCCGCCCATGCTTTTTACGGAAAGAACGGTTCCCGCACCGAAATTGGTGTGGCGCACACGGTCTCCCTTGTCAAAGGTTTCCGCAGGGGCGCTTCTTTTTGGACTTGCGCCGGGAGCCTTCGGTACGGTCTTTGACAGAGATTTCTGCCGTGAGAAGCCGGTCGACGGCACATTTCCCGTGTAAGCGGCACGTTCTTCGCCCATGCCCCAGCCCCCTCCGGGTCCGGAGTGGTTATAAATAGGCATGTCTCCCGCCCTTGCCGGCATTTTTTTGCCGTAGCCGTAATTATAGGACTCTCCGTATGCGGAGTATGACGAATAGGTTTTATCGCAGTCGTCGGTCAGCTTTT
>JAQXKW010000007.1 GCA_029010655.1 Clostridia bacterium
GATACACCTTCGTTGAGGTTGATCCCGAAATCGAATCTGTAAGACTGCCCTCCGGTATTACATGGTTCAAGATATTCAACGACGGTACCGACACTGTTGTTAAGAACATCAAGGTTGCTGACAACAAGGGCGTAGAGACCGTTTACACCTTCACAGTTAATTTCGTTACAGTAGCCGACTAAGCACTAACGGAATTGATTAATCAGTAAATAACCCTGCACCCCGCCTTGCTTTCAAGGCGGGGTGTATTGGTAAGAAAGGAAAGACTATAATGCCGGAACGGATTTTGTGTGTAATGGGAAAGGTTGAAAAGGGCGGCGTTGAGAGTATGGTATTCTCTTACTATACAGCTCTTGATAAATCAAAATTCCAATACGATATTGTATATGAGGATAAATCCACATACGATATTCCAGGTGAGATTATTGAAATGGGAGCACGTGCCTTTAAGATTACCTCCATGTCACATCCGTTAGCATATATATCCGAGCTTAGAGGAATTATAAAAAAAGGCTCCTATAATATTATCCATTGTAATAATAACACTCTTTCCGTTTTACCTCTGATTGCCGCTAAATCCTGCGGCGTAAAAGTGCGAATTCTTCATAATCATACCACATCTTCAAAGGCTGAAAGAAAGCGGGATTTTATGAAGCGAGTATTACGTTTAATAGCGCCAAAGCTCGCGAATAAATGGTGTGCCTGCTCCGAAGCGGCAGGCAGATGGATATACGGGAATAAAGCATTTGACTTGGGAAAAGTCACCGTATTCCGCAATGCCGTAGATATAGATAAGTTTGAATATAACGAGTGTTCCTCACAGGACATTCTCCGTGAATTTGAAATTGAAAAGAACACAGTGATAGGACATGTAGGTAGATTTGTACCTGTGAAAAATCACTTGTTTCTTATAGATATTTTCAGCGAATACAGGAAAATTAATAATAATGCTGTTCTTTTGCTTGTGGGAGAAGGACCTGAAACGGACCGTGTAAAAGCGTACGTAAAAAGAAAAGGACTTGACGGCTCTGTAATATTTGCAGGCGCCAGGTCAGATGTCGCAAAATTTTACAGTGCATTCGATATATTTCTTCTTCCGTCATTGTATGAAGGCTTGCCGGTCGTGTCTGTGGAAGCGTCTGCGGCAGGACTTGCACAGCTTCTTTCCGATAAGATTACAGAGGAATGCAGGATTACGGACGGAGTTACATTTCTTCCCATTGACGACCCGAAGCGTTGGGCACTTGAAATTGATAAAAAGCTGAGCTTTAACAGAAGCTTTTATGCAGAGCAAATGAGAAACAGCCGGTATAATATTAACCATTGCGTAAAAGAGCTTGAGGCTTTTTACGGGGAATGCCTGAGGGAAGTATGAAAAAGGTTATTCATTTTGTCTATTCAGACGCATTTTCAGGACTTGAAAGCATAGCCGTCCGGATTATAAAGAACCTGCCTCCCGATTGGGAGGGCTACTATGCGGCACCCCGAGGCTTAGGAATAGAATGTGCCGAAAAAGCGGGTGTTAAAACCGTTCCGTGTAATACTCATAACGTGGGCGAAGTAAAACGGATAATTCGTGAAATCTGCCCCGATGCAGTACATGCCCATGACCCTCATATGAGCTTTAACCTCGCTTTGACGGGAGTGCCGTTTGTTTCACAGCTCCATTGTAACTGCCCGTGGATGAATAGAATTTCTATGAACAGTATTGCGCTCGCATATTCCTGCATGAAAGCATCTGCTGTTTTCTGCGTTTCTCCAAGTATAGAAAAGGAATATGTGTTCAGAAAAATTATGAGAAAAAAGGCACATTTGCTCTATAATTTTGTAGACCCGGAACAGGTGCAAAGCGGTGCGGGGAGCGTAAAGGATAAAAAATATGATCTTTGCTTTACCGGCAGACTTACCGACATAAAGCAGCCGGAAAAATTCGTGGAATTAGTGGCTGAAATAAAAGCCGAATACAGCCATATTAGCGCAGTCGTTGTTGGAGACGGGGATGCAAAGGAAAGAACACAGGCACTTGCAAAAAAGCTCTCCGTAGCTGAAAATATAACCTTTGTGGGCTTTGATCCGAACCCTTATAGGTATATGAACGAAAGCAGAATAGGCGTTCTCACATCCGCAAACGAGGGCTTCGGACTTGTTGCCGTGGAGGCGATGATATTGGGACTGCCCTTTGTGGCGTTTCCTACGGGAGGACTTCCCGATATAATCAATGACGAAAACGGAAAGCTGTGTCCGGATATATCTGACATGAAAAACGAAATTATGAAATTGCTTTCCGACCCCGAATATTACCGAAGAAAATCCGAGCAGGCAAAATTATCCTCGGCGCGCTTCACAGATAAAGACGCATATATGAAAGCTGTTGTGAGCGCATACGAGAATATCAGAAAAGCAAAGTAAATACTCATATGTGAACTGTATATGGACACTTTAAGGGCGCTTTTTCGGTGTGCCGACAGGTTGACAACAGTACGCAAAAATGATATAATCAAGTGATATCTTCAAAAGGACGTACCATGGAGTATTTACTTTCATTATTATTTCTCGGTCTGCATTTGCTTGACTATGAGTATAATTTGCCTACAATAGTATTTTTCGGCGCAGGACTGGTTTTGTTCTGCGCACTTTTCCGTGTTTGCTATAATAAATCAAAGGATTTTTTGTGTACCTGCATGATGATGTTTTGCCATACGTGGCAGGCATCATGGATGAACATATTCGGCGATTGGGGGTCGCCCATACAGATCACCTGGTTCTATTTAATAGGCGTTTTTATACTTGTATACTGCATGATAAATATCAGGAAGGTTATAAAAGTTCCGCTGAATGCGGGCGTCCTTGCAATGTTTGTCAGCCTGTTCATATTCCTGCCCTATCCCTTGATAATTTCCCCCTCCCTGAGCGAGGGCATGAAGGAATTCCTTATAATAGCGTTCTTCCTTATAATCGGATTTGTGGCGTTTGTGTTCAAGGGAACAATTGCATACGAAAAGAGAAAATATATCGTTAATTCATATCTTTTCTGCATAATGATAACCTGCGTATTACTGCTTTTGCAGTACGTAATATATAAATTTACGGGGGAAGCCCTGTTCAGATATTCTGTGGGCACATACTACGGTAACCCGGTAACCTCGTCAAAGCTCCTTATGGAGGATACAAGCTGTTCCACAATAATGATAGGCGGCGCGGCGTTTTATCTTCTTGAAAAGCTCAATAAACGCAACTGGCCCTTTATACTTGCCATGGCAGTAATCATCATGGCGGGAATCGGCGTAACGACCCGCCGCACGTCAATAGTAACACTTGCAATAGTGCTTGTGTTCTATGTACTGCTCCACTATAAAGGCACAATTAAACGGATTAACATGGCGGTGCTTGTGGCAGGGCTCTTGAGCGTTATGTTCCTGTACCTTTACTATACAAGGTCAATTCTGGATTTGTTCACGCTGACCTATAATAACGGCCGTTTTGAAGGCTATGCGGCAGGACTTAAACTGCTTTGGGACAATCCCTTCGGAATTGGCTACGATAATGTGAATCTGGCAGCAGCCGTCGGAGGAATTGTTCCCCATAACTCCATGCTCAGATGGCTTAATATGGGCGGATTTATATTCGGAATTTTCATGTTCCTCATTCTTATATATTACTTGACAGCATCCTTCAAAAAGAAAAATAAAACCGAGTTTTGGTTTATAGGATATTGCCTTATAGCTTCAAACCTTATTCCCGATATTCTTAACGCACGTATATTTATATTGCCCATAATGATGGCTCTGTTAATCGCTGACGAGGAGGAAAAGGTGCCCAATGAAAAGTATATTGCTGTACAATCACGGAACGAGCAACAATCACGGCTGTGAGGCCATAGTAAGAACCGTCAGCGGTATAATAGGTGAGAAATGCCCCGATTCCGTGTTCACCGTATCCTCCATAAAGCCTCGGGAGGACGAGCAGTATATTGATACGGAAAACGGGAAATACCGCTTTGTTCTGTCAGATGTTTTCTGTAAGCTGTCCTTTGAAAAAAGAAGATTTATAACAGGCGCCCTGTGCAATGTACTGGGAGGGATGCCGTTTTTCAACCTGTTTTTCAAAAATACGGTTGAAGCCGCAAAAAAAGCGGATATTGCAATATCCGTAGGCGGAGATACATATTCCTACGGTAAAAGCGCAACACTCACCACTATTGACAGACACGTGAGACGCTGCTGTAAAAAAACGGTGCTTTTGGGCTGTTCTATTAACCCTGAATTTCTTGATCCCGTAAAGCATAAGAAAAAAATCGAGGGCCTGAAAAAATTTGACCTTATAACAGCCCGGGAGCCAATAACATACGAAACCCTGAAAAATCTGGGCTTCGGGAATGTAAAATACTATCCCGACCCGGCATTTACCCTCCCTACGTCAGAGCCCCGTGAGAAAATGTTCGATAATGACCGTGATACGGTGGGCATTAATATAAGCCCCTTGGCTCAGATGTTTGAGCAGGGGGACAGCATAATGCTGAAAAATTATATCAGCCTTGTAAAAATGATAATAGAGGAAACGGACTGGAATATTGCCCTTATCTCCCATGTCCGTTGCCAGACAACCGATGACAGCTCTGCGGCAAAGAAGCTTCAGTCCTTCTTCCCCGAAGAAAACAGAATTAAGATTTTCGATAAGGGAAACGCCATGGAGCTTAAAGGGTATATTTCAAAGTGCAGATTTTTCGTCGCCGCAAGAACACATGCCTCTATTGCGGCGTATTCAAGCTGTATTCCCACATTGGTGGTGGGATATTCCGTAAAAGCAAAGGGAATAGCAAAGGACCTTTTCGGCACGGACAAAGGATATGTTCTGCCCGTGCAGGGGCTGACGGAGGAGAGTGCCCTGAAAGATGCTTTTGTAAAGCTTATGGAAAACGAAAATAAAATTAGAGAACACCTTCACTCTATCATTCCCGAATACATAGAAAAAGCTCGGTCTGTGGGCGATGAAATCGTGAAGCTTTTGGAAGAAGCATAATATAATGATCAATGCAGTAAATCAACGCCGTGCGGGAGCTGCGCTGTCATATGTATATATAATCGTAAATTCGCTGATAATCCTGGTCTATCAGCCATTAGTGCTGAGATTTCTGGGGCAGTCCGAATACGGACTGTATCAGCTTATGTCCTCAGTTATCAATTATCTTAACATAATGGATTTGGGCTTCGGTAACGGAATCGTTGTATATACGGCAAAGTATCATGCCTCCGGCAGATATGAAGAAGAAAAAAAGCTCCACGGTATGTTCTTTCTCATTTTCTGTTGTATCGGAATGATTGCCTTCGGAGCAGGCTGTGCGGTAACACTGAACGCAGAAAAAATCTTTCTTGCGCTGACCCCTGCGGAAATTGCAAAAAGTAAGATTCTTTTGGCAATTCTGTCCGTAAATATGGGGCTTACGTTTGTTCTCAGCATATACGGAAATATAATAATAGCATACGAGCGGTTTGTCTTTTCCAAAATCCTCAATATTGTACGGGTAGCACTTAACCCCCTTATAATGATTCCCCTGCTGTGCATGGGAGCCGATTCCGTCGTCCTGGTTGCGGTAATATCGGCGATAAATATCGGGTGCCTTCTTACAAATGTGGTTTTCTGTAAGAAAAAGCTGGGACTTACCGTAAGGTACTGCGGCTTTGAAAAGCCGATTTTCATTGAAATTCTGTCCTATTCTATATTTGTCTTTATAGCGGAGATCGTAGATAAGATAAACTGGTACGTAGACCAGTCAATCCTCGGAATAGTAAAAGGAACGAGGGAGGTTACGGTCTATTCCATGGCGTCAAACTATAACCAGATGGCATTGCAGCTCTCTGCGGTGTTTTCCTCTGTCATGCTGCCGAAGGTCACAAAAATGGTGGCAACCGATGCTGACGATAAGGCTCTGTCAGGGGAGTTTATAAAAACCAGCCGGCTCCAGTATATGACAATATTCCTTTTTGTCAGCGGATTTGTTATGCTGGGACATAAATTTGTGGTGTGGCACGTGGGAATAGAATGCGAAATGTCCTATTATATTGCGCTTTTACTCATACTGGCATCTGCAATTCCCATAACCCAAAGCGTTGGCATCAGTATAATGAAAGCAAAAAATCTGTTCCGTGTCAGAGCGCTGATAACGCTGGGCATGGCGTTTGTGAACATTGCAATAAGTATCCCCCTTGCCATAAAGCTGGGCGGTATCGGAAGTGCCGCAGGAACTGCATTTTCCCTGATTGTTGCAAATGTTATAATTATGAATATCTATTACCATAAGCGGTGCGGCATAAATATGGCGGAGTATTGGAAAACTGTCGCAGTAATGACATTGAAATTCCTGCCTGCGGTTGCCGTAACGGCGGTGCTTAAATTTACGCTGAAGCTACCCGGTATGACGGAATTTTTCGTGCTCGGAACGGTCTATGTTCTGCTGTACTGTATTACCGCATATTTTGCCGTAATGAACGAATATGAAAAGGGAATAGTCAAAAAAGCCGTAGGTAAAGTATTAAGGAGGTCAAAATGAAAATTTGCGAGCCTTCAAAATGCTGCGGCTGTATGGCGTGCGAGGCTGTGTGCCCGAAAAACGCAATCAAAGGCATAAAGGACGAGTACGGCTTTACCCGCCCCGAAACGGATAATACCCTCTGCGTTGAATGCGGACTTTGCCAAAAGGTCTGTCCCGTAAATAAGAAAAGCTCAAACGGCTCCCTTGCCGCATACGCCGCCTATAACAAAGATACTGCCGTCAGGGAAAAATCCTCCTCCGGCGGAATTTTTGCCCTCCTTGCCGAGGATGTTCTGGCGGAGGGCGGAGCAGTCTGCGGCGCAGGCTATGACGAAAGCTTTATTCCGACCCATAAAATTATAACCGATAAAAAAGAGCTTGACGCCCTTTTAGGCTCAAAATATGTGCAGAGTGAAACGGAGGGTCTGTGGAAACAGCTTAAAGCCTTGCTTGACGGCGGGAAAAAGGTGCTTTTCTGCGGAACTCCCTGCCAGTGCGCCGCTCTGACCTCATATCTGGGAAAAGAATACGATAATCTTCTGAAAGCGGATATTATCTGCCACGGCGTGCCGTCTCAGAAGCTGTGGAAAAGCTATCTTGACAGTAATTTCAGGGACGTAAAAAGCGTCAGCTTCCGTGATAAATCAAAGGGCTGGCACCTGTTTTCCGTAAAGGTGACCCACGCTGACGGGGAGTACCTTGAAACTATTCACAAAAACCCCTATTACAGAATATTTTTCGGAAATAACGCCCTGAGAGAATGCTGTTACGAATGTAATTTCAAGGGCGACGGATACGAAAGCGATATAACCTTGGGAGATTTCTGGGGTATAAACCGCCTCTATCCCCAAATGAACGACGATAAAGGCATTTCTGCCGTAATTGTCAGAACGGAAAAGGGAAGAAAAGCGTTTGAAAAGCTGTCAGACAGAATAAAAGCGAAAAAATGCTCGGCAGAGGACGTAGCACGGGGCAACGCTACCCTTAATAAAAGCTCAAATCGCCACCCCGAAAGAGAAGAGCTTATGGAAATGCTGAAAAACGATGCTCCTTTTGAAAGAATAGCCGAAAAATTCGGCACCCCTACGGCGAAATCATATGTGATAAAATCCGAAATCAAACACCGTATTATGAAAATCGCCGGAAAAATACTGTCGCTTTTCAAAAAATAAAATCTCCGGTCAAAGACCGGAGATAAACCATCTTACAGTTTACACAGCTTGTCAAAATAACCTTCTGACTCCCTTTTCAGCCTTCCGGAAACGTAAGCCGTAACCATAACGAGAAGCGCAAGAGTGAGCCTTTCCCGTGTGCCGGGGTCGGGAGACGGGTAGTCTGCGGTCACCTTTTCCACGGTGCGCCTGATCTTTTCCTCGTCCGAGACGAACATGTCAAGCTCACGGACGCATTCGCATAAATAGTCGTACAGACGAGGCTCC
>JAQXKW010000008.1 GCA_029010655.1 Clostridia bacterium
CCTCGGCGTCGGTTATAATAAGGGAAAACCCCGAAACGGGGGAAAAGCTCACGCAGACGGTGAAACGCCTTTGCGAGAACCCCTCGGAAATACGGAAAATGGAAGAAAAAATAAAAGCCTTTGCCATACCAGACGCAAATAAAAAAATATATCTTGACATATGCCGATTGGTAAAGGGGAAAAAATAATAAAGTAAAACTAAAGGAAAGAAGGTGCGTCTGTGGGAAAATCCGTAAACGAATACTATGCGGAAAAAATGAAAAAACTGCTGGAAATGCAGAATTCAGAGAAAACTCCCGCCGTTTTCGCACCTGAAACCGGTTCCCCTAAAGAAAAATTACAGCGTGCGGCAAATAAGGATTATAAAGCCGAAAGCGCATCTCAAAGGAGAGCCCCTGCGGGCGCAAGGTCTTCTGCCGTGCGTACCTCTTCCAAAAGCACCTCGGGGCAAAGAAACGGGGACGGGAGAGAATATTACGACAGATTTCGAAGCGGCGGGGAACGACCGCTAAAATATACAAAACCAAATGTAAATGCGGATAAAGCCCCCGGCGAAGAGGCAAAGGAAGGCTTTAATTTGGGGAAAAGCCCCACGGAGAAAAAACCTCGGCAGACAAAAGAGCCGGAGCAGACCGCAGAGGACAGGCTCCGCGAGGAAGAAAAGCGCGAGGAGGCGGAGTTCAGAGCCGCAAGAGCAAGAAGGCTCAGAAAAATTCGGGACAACCTTATTTCCGTCGTCCTTATCGCGGCTGTGGCGGCGGTTCTCTGCGTGGTGGTTTACAGGCTGGTTTTTGTTATATCGGAAATTAACGTAGAGGGAACCGAAAGATACTCAAAGGAGGAAATCCTTGCGGCGGCGGAAATTTCCGAGGGCGATCACCTTTATTCCTTCAGAAACAGTCAGGCGGAAAAGCTCATAACGGTAAGATGCCCTGCGGTGGGAAGCGTAACGGTGGATAAGGTTGCGCCGTCAACGGTAAATCTGTACGTAACGGAGGAGCCTGCGCAGTTTTATGCGGACTTTTACGGGGAGTACAGGGAGCTGTCGGAAACTCTGCGGGTTCTCTATGCCATAGAAAGGGAAAAGGCAGAGGAGGACGGGCTTGTTCAGCTGAAGCTGCCCGCGGTTTCTACGGCGTATTCCGGCAAAAAAGCAGACTATTCGGGAGTAAGAAGCGATTCTTATATATACGATGTGACCGAAGCGGCAAGAGACTCGGAGCTGTGGGAAAAAATCGAAGGAATAGACCTTAGGAACAAATACGATATAGTGCTCAACTGCCAGGATAAGTATCTTGTTTTCCTGGGGGATTATTCAAGCCTTAAAACAAAGCTGAAAATCACCTCGGAGGTGCTGTGCGACCCTATGTTTTTGGGAGATGTTAAGGCGAAAATAGACGTGTCCGACCTGTCAGCCACAAGCGTTATCACCGACAGCAACCTTGACATGAGCCGATTTTCATAGGCAATTGCATAAAATACGCTTAAAAGACAAACGACTAAAACGGCTGAAAGCTTCCGATTTTAAGGAGAATTCAGCCGTTTTCTGCAAAAAAATAAAATATTACGGAAAAATATTTGAAAAACACTTGAAAAAACGCCCGAAACGGTATATTATATATACAAGTATGTGAATAATCGGCAACAGAAATGTATAATGTAACAAAGAAAGGACCTAAAAAAATGCCTTTTGAACTGAACGAAGAATTTGAAAGCGGCGTATGTATTAAAGTCGTAGGAGTAGGCGGCGGCGGAAACAATGCCGTAAACCGCATGATTTCTCTTAACGTACGCGGGGTTGATTTTATTGCTATCAATACGGATAAGCAGGCTCTGCAGAAATCTGCCGCAACGCAGAAAATAGCTATCGGCGAAAAAATCACAAAGGGTCACGGAGCAGGCTCCAATCCCGAAATCGGCGTAAAGTCCGCCGAGGAGAGCATCGAGGAGATTAAAACTGCGCTTACGGGTGCGGATATGGTCTTCATCACCACCGGTATGGGCGGCGGCACCGGCACCGGAGCGGCACCCGTAGTTGCAAGAGTTGCAAAGGAAATGGGAATGCTCACCATCGGTATCGTAACAAAGCCCTTTGCCTTTGAAGGAAAGAAGAGAAAGGTACAGGCAGAGGAGGGTATCGCAAACCTGAGCCAGTATGTAGACTCTCTGGTTATTATCCCCAACGAGAGACTGAAGCAGGTTTCCGACAGACCTATCACCATGCTCAACGCCTTTGAAATAGCTGACGACGTGCTCAGCCACGGCGTACAGTCCATTTCAGAGCTTATTAATGTTCCCGGCTACATCAACCTTGATTTTGCAGACGTTACCTCCGTTATGCAGGACGCAGGCTACGCACATATGGGCGTGGGCGCCGCTTCCGGCAAGGAAAAGGCAGAGCTTGCCGCAAAGGCGGCAATTTCCAGCCCGCTGCTTGAAACCTCTATCAACGGCGCACGCGGTATTCTCGGTAATATTACCGCATCTCCCGACATCAGTATGGACGATATTGACGCCGCTTGCTCTATGATTGCAAACGAGGCTCACGAGGATGCAACCGTTATCTGGGGTGTTGTGTTCGATCCCGAAATGGAAGACGCAATGAAGATTACCATTATTGCCACCGGCTTTGAAAACGAAAATGAGCCCAGCCGTGATATAAAGCCCTCGGCTGAGACTACCGTAAAGAAGGTGTCCGAACAAGCGCCTGCCGCAGAGGATAAGCCCGAGGAGAAAAACGACGACAGCGACGATATTTCCGACGATGATCTGGACGAGCTTCTCGGTATGCTTTCCAATAAGGAAAAGAAAAACGAAAATCCCGCAAGCGGACTGAAGCGTTATTTCTGAGATAAATGAATAAAGAAAAAGGCTGTCGCAAGACAGCCTTTTTCAGCGGCTAGCGGATAGCGGCTAGCTGTTTTACGGCGGCGAAGCCGCCGCACATCAGGGGGCGGCACGCCCCCTGATGTCATTGCGAGGGTGCGGAGCACCCGTGGCAATCTCTACGTATGCCCTGATGG
>JAQXKW010000009.1 GCA_029010655.1 Clostridia bacterium
GGGTGTGGTTGAGTATTGCTATAAGGATGCGGAAAAGAAGAGCAAACGCACTCAGATTGAAATCGACTTTGTCGCCAACAAGGGAAGCAAAAAGTATTATATCCAGTCGGCATTGACCGTCGCTGATGAAGAAAAGCGCGAGCAAGAGATAAATTCCTTAAAGCGTGTCGGTGATTCCTTTAAGAAAATCGTTGTGGTTAAAGACAGCATCATCCCCTGGCACGATGATGACGGCATTCTCTACATCGGCATTGAACAGTTTTTGCTTGATGAAACCGCGATGGACGGGTAATTCTATATAGGCGGTTACGGGTCAAAAAATTACAATAGAGAAATAGCCCCTGTCAGCGTTGAGCTGACAGGGGCTATTTCTGCAATTTTATCTTCTGTCCCGCCTGCCGCCGAACAGAATGATCAGGCGGAAAATCTGCAAAAGCACGCTGATAACTCCCGCAACATATGTGAGTGCGGCGGCAGCAAGCACAGTTCTTCCCTGCGGATATTCGTCTACTGCAAGAAGCCCCGAATCCTTTATCTGCGCCAGCGCCCGTCTTGATGCGTTTATCTCAACGGGAAGCGTTACAAGCTGGAACAAAAGGATAACAGCCTCTGCCAGAATGCCCGCATATACAAAGGTATATGAGCCAAATATCAGCCCCACGAGAATTGCAATATATCCCGCCCTTGACGCAAGATTTGTAACAGGCACAAGCGCCGATCTTATCTTCATCATGGCATAGCCCTTGCTGTCCTGAACCGCATGTCCGCATTCGTGGCATGCTACCGCAACTGCGGCGACGGAATTTCCCGAATAGACGTTCCGGGACAGGCGCACCGTCTTTTTGCGGGGGTCGTAGTGGTCGGTGAGCGTTCCCTCCACCGGGGTGACCGTCACGTCACGAAGTCCGTTGCGGTCAAGCATTAGCCTTGCCGCCTGCTCCCCTGTCAGTCCTCTTTTTGTCCTGACCTTTGAATATTTTGAATAGGACGCCGAAATAAACATTTGGGCGCCCAAAGTGATAATCAGGGCTAATAAAGTCAGCCCGTAATAAATCATTGTTTCGTTCATTTTTCCTTTACCTTGCCTTATAATATATTTTTACGGTATTATTCCCTAAAATTGCGAACAAGCTTTTAACAAAGGGGCATTTTACTTGACTTTTTATGCGGGCGGGGGTATACTATAAAGTAGAAAAATATTTTTTTCGGAGATACTGCCATGAGAAAAACAAAAATCGTTTGCACATTGGGACCTGCGTCCTCAAATGAAGAAGTTATAGAGAAAATGCTCCGTGCCGGCATGAATGTGGCAAGGCTTAATTTTTCCCACGGGACCCACGAGGAACACGCAAAAACAATTGAAATGTTCCGCAGAGTCCGTGACAGGCTGGAGCTTTCCGCCGCCGTTATGCTTGACACCAAGGGACCCGAAATCAGAATTAAAAAGTTTCGGGACGACCACGCTTTTTTAAGCGCCGGCGACACCTTTACCTTTACCGCAAAGGACGTTGAGGGCGACTGCAAGCAGGTTTCAATTACCTATCCCGACCTGCCCCGTCAGCTAAGTGCGGGCACGAAAATTCTTCTTGACGACGGCAAGCTTTCCTTTAAGGTAGTTTCCACCACCGACACGGACATTGTCTGCGAGGTGGTTGTGGGCGGCGAGCTTCGCAACAGAAAATCCATAAACATTCCCAATGTTCCCATAGACATGCCTTATCTCAGCGAGGCGGACAAATCCGACCTGCTTTTCGGCATTGAAAACGACGTTGATTTCGTTGCCGCCTCCTTTGTGCGCTCGGCGCAGGACGTTATTGACCTGCGTAAATTCCTCGACTACAACGGCGGTCACAATATAAAGATTATTTCAAAAATCGAAAACGGGCAGGGCGTGCGCTCCTTCGACAGCATTCTCCGCGAATCGGACGGAATCATGGTGGCGAGAGGCGACATGGGCGTCGAAATCGCTTTTGAAAAATTGCCCGGCATTCAGAAAAGATTTATACGCCGCTGTTACAGCTCCGGCAAAATAGTAATTACGGCAACTCAGATGCTTGAATCCATGATTTCAAGCCTTACTCCCACCAGAGCGGAAATTTCCGACGTTGCAAACGCCGTTTTCGACGGCACAAGCGCAGTTATGCTCTCCGGGGAGACCGCTATGGGCATTGACCCTGCAAACGTAGTGTCCGTTATGGCGAGAATTGCGGAGCATGCCGAAAGCGACGCTCTTGAAATGCACGCATATTCCGGCTACAAGTACGAGGTTGACGCAGAGGACACCACAAACGCTATCTGCGACGCCGCCTGCACCACCGCACGGGACCTTAAAGCAAAGGCGGTTATTGCGGTTACCCAGTCGGGCTACACCGCCCGCCTGGTTTCAAAGTTCCGTCCCTCACAGACAGTTGTGGCGGCGACCCCCGACAAAAAAACCTTCCATCAGCTTTCAATGTCATGGGGCGTGCTTCCGGTGCTTGCTCTTAATCAGACAGACACCGACAGGCTGTTCCGCCACGCCATTGACTGTGCAAAGAAGATTGACGCCGTAAAGAAGGGCGACACGGTGGTTATTACCGGCGGCGTTCCCCTGCTGACAAACGGCACTACAAACACCTTAAAGGTGGAGGTTATATAAAATCATATCCCGAAGCAAAGACGAGGGTCTTTGCTTCGGGCTTGCTGTGTCATCTTATTCCTGCTCCGTTTCTTCCATTCGGCGCAGAAGCTTATCGTTAAATTCCTTTGCGGTATTATAGCCCATTCGCTTCTGACGGTTATTCATTGCGGCGATTTCAAGAATTACCGCAAGGTTCCGTCCGGGCTTTACGGGCACCGTAAGGCACGGTATCTTTATACCCATTATCTCGGTATAGCTTTCGTCCATACCCAGTCTTTCGTACATTTTTCCCGCTTCCCAGGGCTCGAACTGGACAACTAAGTCAACCTTTTCCGTTTCCTTGACGGCGCCCATACCGAAAAGGCGGCGCACGTCAACGATTCCGATGCCCCGAAGCTCGATATAGTGCCTTATAAGCTCGGGAGACGTTCCCACAATTGTTTTTGCGGACACACGTCTCAGCTCCACCGCATCGTCTGCGATAAAGCGGTGACCTCTTTTAATAAGCTCGATTGCGGTTTCGCTTTTTCCCACTCCGGAATCTCCCACGATAAGTATTCCTTCGCCGTACACTTCAACGAGAACTCCGTGGCGTGTTTCCATGGGAGCAAGCTGAACGTTAAGATAAGCGATAAGCGCCGCCATAAAGGAGCTTGTGTTTCCGTCCGTTGACAAAAGCGGCACGCCGAATTCTTTCGCCCCCTCCAGAACCACGTCGTCAACGGGATTTTTGTGGGTATAGATGAGCGCCGGAGGATGGTTGGCAAGCAGGCTTCTTATTCGGTCCCGTCTATCGGTCTCGCTGAGGCTTGCAAGATATGCATATTCCGTAATACCGACTATCTGTATGCGGTCCTTTTCAAAGCAGTCATAAAAGCCCGTCAGCGGCAGAGCGGGACGGTTTATATCGCTTCGTGAAATAAGTATCTCCTTGGGGTCCTTGGGAGAATACAGCAGATTTAACTGCAGTTCCTTTATTATCGCCGACAGGGCGACTGTGGGCTTCGGCATATTAATCTCCATTCCGCCGCCCTGCGGCGGCACAAATTGTTATGAAATTCTCCTGTGTTTCCGAAGGAAACAAAAATGGGTTGGGTCCCTCATTTAAGGAGAATTTGGGCGTGAAATAACTGTACGAAGGACTTGGGTCAACGTAATTTTCACGCTAATCTCCGTTCCGCCGCCCTGCGGCGGCACAAATTGTTATGAAATTCTCCTGTGTTTCCGAAGGAAACAAAAATGGGTTGGGTCCCGTTTTTAAGGAGAATTCGGGCGTGAAATAACTGTACGAAGGAATAGAATCAACGTAGTCTTCACGCTAATGTCCCCTTTCCGTATACATTATACCACATTCCTTTACCGATTACAACGGCATTTTTCGGAGGTTTCAATGACTCGAAAATTTTTATCCGTGACGGCGTTTATCTTGTCCGTACTTTTGATATTACCCGTATTGTCCTCATGCACAAGGCTTTCCTCCACAAAGGAGGAATCGGAAACCGTACTGACTGTGGGCGAATATGAGGTTCCCTATGAGCTGTACCGTTATCTTGCCCTTAATTTCAGAAGGGATTATCCCGACGCCGCAGAGGAGGAGCTGAGGGAAAAGGTTCTGTCGGCGCTTCTTGATATGTATGCGGTAATAGCTGCGGCAAAGGATTACGGAATTGCCCCCGAGGACGACTATTTTGAAGAAGCCGCCGACAATGCGGTTCAGCTTGCAATGGACGAGGCGGGCGGAAAATCCGAATACAAAAAAGAGCTTGAAGAAAGCTATATGAACGACAGCGTTTTCCGTTTTCTTACAAAGCAAAACGCCGTAAATGACGAGCTGTACTACGCCATGGTAAACTCCGGCGACATAGACGACAGTGCGGAGAATGTTCAAAAGCTTGCTCTCGGCGACGGATTTGTCTGCGTAAAGCAAGTGCTTATTACAAGCGAGGAGAGCGTTTTCTCAGGAGAGTTTTACTACAAGCCGGCGCAGACCCACACAAGGGAGGAAGCGGCGGCTATTGCCCATAAAGTGAGAGAAAAGGCCCTTGCCGGCGAGGATTTTGACACGCTTGTCCGTGATTTCGGCGAGTCTCTCTACATGATGCAGAACACGGACGGCTATTACGTGTGCCGCGGCATGTGGGAGGATGTAAACGAAAACGCCGTCTTTTCCCTGCCTGAAAACGGTATCAGTGAGGTTGTCGAAAGCAAGGCGGGCTTCAGCGTTTTCAAAAGATTCGAAAAGAACGCCGCCTATATTGAAAAAAACATTGATACCCTCTGTGAAAACTACGGCAGGGCTCTCTTTACCCTGTATATTGAAGAAAAGCGTGACACTCTGACGGTTAAAACCGGAGAAAAATACGATTCCGTAAGCATTATCCAAATGGAATACTGATTAAAGGACTGACCGTAAAAATGAAAAAATATAAGACATATACCGCAAAAAAGCTAAAGCTTCCCAGAAGGCTTTTGTTCTTCTTTGCCGTGGCGGCAATTATATTCGCCGTAACCGTCATTATAGGGAACATACTTAAAACCCGGGTGGAAACCGTGAAAGAAAACAGCGATACCACCTATACCCTTGAAACGGAAAAGGCGCAGATGGAAACAATTATGCAGACCGCAGAGCACGACAGCGCACTTTCCGCAGTCAGCGCGGGTCATTTGGCAACGGAGGGTATAAAGGACGCAAACGGCGTCAGAGAAATAATATCACAGCTTAAAGCCGGGGGCTACAATGCGGTTTCCTTTGCGGTAAATTCCGACACGGGAGAGTTTACCTATGCCTCCCCCGCACTTCAGGAAATTTCCCGTCTCCCCGCTTCGGAAAAGCTCTTTTCCTATGAGCTTCTGAAGGAAGCGGCAAGCGCCGCAAAAACCTCCGGCATGAGAATGTCCGCCGTTATGTGCTCCTCCGCCGATACGGATATTGATTCCGCCGTTGCCGCAGAGCTTTACTCTGCGGGCTTTGACGAAATTATCATAACAGGCTTTGAAAGCGATGCGCCTGACGACAGCACCGTATCAAGGATAAATTCTTACGTGGAAGCTCTCAGAAAATCCGCTCCCGTGGATTTCGGCGTGCTTTTGTCGGACTCCGTTCTTTCGGACTCCAAAAACGCACCGTTTATAGAAAAAATATTTGCCAAAACGGAATTTCTGGCAATAGATATGAGAAACGCAGACAGCGAAAAGGCTTCGTCTCTTGCGGAAAATATTCAGGGCAGTTTTTCCGCATATTTGCTCCGCCCTCTGTTAAGAGGCGACAATGCAGAAACAGCATTGGCGGTGAGGGCGGCTCTTACAGGCGCATCAATTAACGCCTGCCAGTACATTTCCTCCCCCGAAAAGCCTGCGGAGGAAACCACCGCAAATGCAACGGAAGGCTGATTTTCTATGAGAAATTCGTCTATTAACAAATACTTATCAAAAAAGCCCTGCGTTATCTGCTCCGCAGACACACATATAGAGGTTATGAACGAAGCGGCGGCGCTTACGGGAAAATTTTATCCCGGCGAGCTGCTTTCCGAATACATGGCGCCCTTGGACGTGCTGAAATTTGAAGCCTCCGTCAGGAGTGTTTTTCCCCTGCCTCCCCTTATTATGCCCGTAAACAAGCTGTATGCGGAGGGGTATGCCGCCGTATATTTTGAGGAAATTCTGGGTAGATTTTTTGCGGTAGCGGCTTTTTATAAGAATCTTCAGGAGTGCGAAAAGGACACCTCCGCCGACGATTCAAGCGCCGCCTCCCTGTCTCCCTTTATCGGCAGGCTTATTGAGGACTTAGTGAATATTCCCGACAAAAGCTACGCTTACAGGGAGGATATAGGCATGTTCCGTGCCACGGATATTGCGGAGCGTGCAGTCCGCGATATTTCCGAAAGCAGCCGCTTTTTCGACTGCGACGTTACCTTCGAGAACGCTCCCGACCCCGGCGGAGAGGCTGTTTTCACAGGGATTGGTCTGCACAGCTTTCTGAAAGCGATTGCCCTTATTATGTACGCCGTAAACGACCTTTCCGCCGACAGAAAGGTTACGGTTTCCGTAACCTTTGCGGGTAAGGTGCCGCAGGTGACCTTCAAAACCGTCACAAAGCGCACAAAAGCGCCGGCAAGAACGGCTGACTCCCTTGCGGAAGCGGTGCCGTCCGTGGGTGCGGCGCTCACTCTGTGCGATTATATTGCCGGGTGCTCCGGCTTTAAGCTGTCTGTTCTATGCAGGGCTTCCGGCGAGGTATCCCTGTCCCTTTACAAAAACTACACCGAGCCGCCCGAAACGGAGCTGAAATGCCCCGACATGCTTGAGGGTTACAACGACGGTATTAAATCGGCGGTAGATGTTTTTGAATACTGCACGAAATCAGGTGCAAAGCAGTAGTATCAGCAAAAGCAGGGTGTCGCTTCCTACTCTGTCCTTTTCTCCCGCAAGGATGATTATAAGGGCAATGATAAGTAATTCTTCTTTGTCTATGTTTTTAAGAAAGCTCAGAGGGTCTAAGCATTTGGGCGCTTTTTCCCCGCATTTTTCCTCGGGGGGCGTTTCCCTGCATTCGTTTTTCTCGGGCTTTTTGCAGGGGGAGGTGCAGTTTTCATTCGGAAAACCGTCATCGCATTCCCTCTCCCCTGTTCTGAAACGGTTGCCGCCGTATCCGGGCGGCGGCGTCATGCCGTCCTGACGCTCCCTTATTACCTTAGCTTTTGAGTACACTCAGCTGTCCTCCTTTCCGGAATTTCCCATAACGCCCAGAAGTCCGCTGAGGCTCTCCAGTCCCAGCATGCTTTCAACCACACTCCGGCGTTTCGGGCTGAGATAAGGCTTTAATGCCTTCAGCAGAGCTTTTCTCTGCTCGTTGCCGTTTTGTACACCGCCTTTTCTTCCGTCGTTTTTCTGCGGCTGACCCAGCCCCATTCCCGACAGGGCGGAAATTATGGCAGGCAGCTTCTGCGCAAAATCCGGCGGCAGATTTAATCCTCCGAAAGGGGCGTCCGCAGTCTTCGGCGCATTTTCTCCCTCCGCCTCTTTTCCCGAAAAAGCCCCGCTTTGCCGAAGGGTTTCCATAATGCCTTCCACCTGGGGACTTTTCATAATTTCCAACAGCTCCGACGGCAGAATATCTTCTTTATCCTGCATGGTATTATCCCCTTTCCTTACTTGTTTTTACTGTTTTTCAGGATTTGTGCCGCTCTGTCAATGTCGCTTTCGTCCATCTCCCGCAGTACGGCGCGGAGCCTGTCAA
>JAQXKW010000010.1 GCA_029010655.1 Clostridia bacterium
CTGCAAGATCGGGAAAGCCGGGGTGAGCGCCCACAGCAACTCCCGCCTCGGCGGCGGCCTTTACGGTACGGCTCATGACAACAGCGTCTCCCGCATGCCAGCCGCAGGCTATATTTGCCGAAGATATAAGCGGCAGTACATCTTCATCACGTCCTATTTTATACGCTCCGAAGCTTTCGCCCAGATCGCAGTTCAAATCCACCGATTTCATATATTTTTCCTTTCCAAACTGTTTTTGCGCACATAAATCAATTTTTCAGCGAAGAATTGAGAATGTCGGTTATAAACATATGTCCCGGAGCATGGGTTATTGCAAAAGGTGGCTTTGCCGCCATAAGTGCTGCCTGCGGAGTTACGCCGCAGGGCCAGAACACGGGAATCTCCCCGTCCTTTATTGTAACGCTGTCCCCATAATCGGGGGAAGAAATATCCTTTATTCCGATTTTGGACGGATCGCCGAAATGGACGGGTTTTCCGTGAACACGGGGCATTGCGGCAGTTATTGCCGTTGCGGCAATCGCTTCCGTTTCCGTCATGGGACGCATGCTTACGACCATATTTCCCTTGAATATCCCTGCGCTCACGCACGGAATGTTTGTATTATACATAGGCACATTGCGCCCCTGCTCAATATGACGGACGGGGATCTGCGAGGAAATGAGCTCCGCCTCAAAGGAAAAACTGCAGCCTATAAGAAAGCTTACAAGGTCGTCTCTCCAGAATCTTTCAACATCCGTATATTCCCCTTCAAGCTCACCGTTTTTCCACACTCTGTATTTCGGAATGTCCGTGGCGATATCAGACCCGTTCGCAATATATTTAAGCGTTCTGCTCCCTGCATCCGAGACTTCAAGCAGGGGGCACGAGGTGGGATTTCTCTGTGCGAAAAGGAGAAAATCGTACGCCTGTTCTTTCGGCAGTATTACAAGATTTGCCTGAGCAAACCCTCCGCACATGCCCGAAGTCTGCCATGTAATTTTACCCTCTCTGATAAGAGAGCGAACCTCTGTAGGGCTCATATTTTCGTATGCACTGTTTCCGGTCTCTTTCATGTAATTCTCCGTTTCACAGTCTGTGAAGTTTTTTTGTAAGTTTTTTAATATAACGGCTTCTTTCAATTGCCGCCTTGTACGCCTCTTCCTGTGTAATCCTGACAAAGCGCACCTTATTTCCGGGAACAAGCTGTCCCGCCTTGGGCATATCTGCCGAAATGACCGTCACCGGCTTTGCGTAGCCGCCTGTAGTCTGTCTGTCCGCGCAAAGAATAATGGGCTTTCCGTCGCTGGGAATCTGAACGGAGCCGCACGCAATACCGTCGGATATTATATCCGTACCGTTAAGTGAATGCAGCGCAAGACCGTCAAGCCTTATTCCCATTCTGTCCGATGAGGGAGTGACCGTATATTCCGACGAAAAGAATTTGTCGATTTCATCCGGCGAGAACATATTGTCCTGAGGGCCGACGGTTGCCCTGAGCACTGCAATATCGGAAAGCTCCGGCGGAGTGATACTGCGTATACCCCGTTTTTTCGGCATTTTCGGCTTGTCCCCCATGGGAATAAGGTCTCCGGGCTTAAGCTTTCTCCCCTTATAGCCGCCCATTCCGATTTTCAGAAATGTAGAACGGCTGCCCATAAACGGCTCCACGGAAATCCCTCCGGAGACGCATAGATATACCCGACAGCCTGCCTTTGCGGGTCCCACATAAATATAGTCCCGCTTTTTCAAATAATACGTACGGTATTGCTCTGCCAAAACTCCGTTTATAAAAAGCGGCGCGTACGCTCCCGTAACCGCAACTGCCGTATCCGAAAGAACAGCCGCCGCAAAGCCGCCGAGAGTAATTTCCAAAGCAGCGGCATCGGGAGAGTTTCCCACAAGAATATTTCCGATTTCCAAAGAATCGGCGTCAGCGGCACCGCATACGGGAAAGCCCTGTGCCATATATCCCTTTCTGCCCGCGTCCTGCACGGTCGTCAACGGTCCCGGTATGATTATTCTTATCAGGCGTTCTTCTCTATCTCCACAACACATTCATAC
>JAQXKW010000011.1 GCA_029010655.1 Clostridia bacterium
AATACGCCTTGTGTCCTCGGTGACACGGTTCATCAGCTCTCCGGTGGTGCGCTTTGAAATGCGGGACAGGGACATAGCCTGAATTCTTTCAAAGGTAATGTTGCGGAGCTTTACGATGATTTTCGTGCCTGCCACGGTTTGGGTACAGCTTCTGAGAATGCTCAGCACTCTTGTGACAAGGTTTACACCCAAAATCATTAAAACCACGGCGGCGTATTTTGACCAATCGGGTATCCCTGCTTTTGTGATGTAGTTGTCAACTAAGATTCTGTTGAGAGAGGGAACTAAAAGCCCCAGCCCCGAAACGGCAAAGTACATTACAACGGATATGTAAATAAGAGGCCGCACAGGCTTTGCCATTTTCCACAGCCTTTTAAGATAGTCGCCTTTTTTTCGGCATCGGGGACATTCACGGCTGCCGGGCGGCAGGGGTCTGCCGCATTTTTCGCATACGGGCTTTACGTATTCGGAAAAACCGTCCTCGATTTTTCCCGTGGAAAGCCAGCGGTTCAGCCTTTTTGCCGCAAGGGTGAACCAGTCGTCGTAAAGCATACTGCCCCGGCAAATAAGTATATATCCGTCCGCCGTCTGCGCTTCAAGCATAACGCACCCGACCCCGCGAGCGCACCGAAAGGAGGTGATGCCGGGCATTGCGGTTACGGTTTTTTGTCCGCCTGCGTCTGCCTCTATCCTGTCGGGATAGAACAGAGCCTTGCCGCATATATGCTTTTTTTCTTCTCCGGGACAAAGGTCGAATTCCACGGAGGTAATGATTTTTTCTTCCATTAGTTCTTTCATCAAAGGTAAATTTCAAGCTTTCTCAGGCTTTTTTTGTCAAAGGCGGCAAGAGAGGGTATTTCGTACCGTCCGCCGCAAATATCCGTAATAAACGCACGGTCGTCTCCGAATTTGGAGATGCTTCGCTGTGTGTCCTGCAATGTAAAGGAAATCTCCCCTGCGTCGGAAAGCACCCTCCAGTAGGAGTATCCTCTCGTTTCCTTGAGAGAGAGTATTTTTGTGATTTTCGGGGCGTAGTATTTTCTGAGAAGCTCATCACTCAGGATTTTCTGCGTCTCCCCGTCAAAATCGGAAAGGGAGCGTATCATGCCGATTTCTTCCGACTCCCTGTCCTGCACGGATATGTATTTATCGGGCATATCAAAGGGAAAGGAGCGGTGAAGCCACACACGGGGATAGTTATTTTCTTCGCCGTTTTCCGAAATTATCCGTGCCTTTATAAAGTCTCCGTTCTTTTCAAAAAAAGCGGTTTCCGGAGAAAGATACGTTATGTTCGCCGCCTCGCTCAGGGTGACGGCTTTTTCTTTTTCTATGTTGTTTTTATCCATATTGATTTTACACCTTTCAGGGACTATTCCTCGACGCCTGCGTTTTTCAGAGCCTCGTACTGGAGGGAATACAGCTTAAAGTATATGCCACGCTTTTCGATAAGCTCCTTGTGGGTTCCCGCTTCCGCTACCCTGCCTTTTTCAATAACAAGCAGTTTATCACAGCCTCGGAGGGTGGAAAGCCTGTGGGCTATCATAATTGTTGTTCTGCCGCGGCACAGCTTTTCAAGAGCTGTCTGAATTGACCGCTCGGTTTTTGTGTCCATTGCGCTGGTTGCCTCGTCAAGAATGAGGATTTTCGGGTCTCTCAGAATTGCACGGGCTATGGAGACCCTCTGCCGCTCTCCTCCCGAAAGATCCTTATGACCCCAGCCGATTTCCGTTTCGTAGCCGTCGGGAAGCTTCATTATAAAATCGTGGGCGCCGGATATTTTCGCCGCCGTGATAACCTCCTCGTTTGTGGCGTCGGGCTTTGCATATTTTATATTGTCAAGAATCGTTCCGTGGAACAGATATGTTTCCTGAGACACTATAGCAATGTTATCACGGATTGCTTTGAAGGAAAGGTCACGGGTGTTTATGCCGTCAAGCATTATAGTCCCCTCGTCCGGGTCATACAGACGGATAAGCAGGTTTACTATGGTGGATTTTCCCGCTCCCGTGTGTCCCACAATTCCGATAGTGCCTCCCGCTTCTATATCAAAGGATACGTCGTTAATAACTCTCCTTGTTTTGTCGTAGCCGAATGAGACACGGTCAAAGGTCACCCGTCCCGTAATATTTTCGGGGGAAACGGGGTTCTCGGCTTCAACCACGTCGGGCTCTGCATCCATAACCTCCATAAGACGGAAGGTGGCGTTAAAGCAGTTGGTAATGCTTTGGGTAATGTTTACGAAAAAGTTAAGGGGCGAGTACAGCATGGCGGTGTATGCGGTGAAAGCAAGGAGCTTTCCGTAGGTCATTTGTCCCGTAATGACAAAATAACCGCCTATTGCCGTTACCAGAGCGGAGCTGATAACGAACAGAAAGGAAAGAGAGGGAAAGGCAATTCCGCTGAAAACATTGACATTTTGCGAGGCCTTTGCTTCGGCGTCGCTTCTTTTGTCAAATCTTTCAATTTCGTCCTTTTCCCTTGAAAAGGCTTTAACCACGCGAACTCCCGCAAGAACGTCGGAAAGCACTCCGCTCATGGAACGGGAGGCGGAGTATCTGCGGGCGTGGAGCTTGTTCATGCTGTTAAACAGGTATTTTGAAAACAGTATGGCGAGGGGGCAGAAGGCAAGGGCAATAAGGGCGAGGCGCCAGTCGATAAAGAACACCACGCACACAACCGCCGCCGTCTGTAAAATGTTTATAATAAGATAGGGCAGACCCTCAATAAAGAACCAGTATATGGTATTTGCGTCGCCGTTGACCTGATTCATAAGAGAGCCTGTGCGCCTGTTGGTGAAAAAGGAAAGGGACATTTTCTCGACAGCGAGGAAAATGGTCTTTTTCAGGTCGTACACAAATTTCGGCACAACCCTTGCCTGTATTATGTTTGAAACCATTTCAACCAGCAGGGAAATCACCTTCAGCGAAACGATAAGTCCGATAACAAGAAGCACCTGTCCGTAAAACTCGCCGCCCTCTGTCAGAACCTTGTCGTAGAAAAACTCGGAGCTGACGTAAGGGGAAATCACGGAAAGCGCGCTCATAAGACCCATTGATATGAATATGAGAATAACGCTGAATTTATATTTTTTCACAAAGGAGAACAGGGTTTTTATGACGCTTAGCTTTTTTGTGCAGTAAGGGCATATTTTCGTGTCGGGATTGGGATATTTTCTGCCGCATTTAGGGCAGCATTCCTCCTCCCTGCTCCTTTTTCCGCCGGGAGCCCCCTTAGGTGTTTGACCGTGAGTACCTCCGGGTCCTCCGGGACCTCCCCCCGGTCCTCCGGGAGGACCGCCGGGAGCACCTGAAAAAGCCTCCCCCGATATGCGTTCATCTGCATCGGGGAAGCTTGCCGACTGCTGTTCCGGCGGGTTCAGCAGATTGCAAAGCTCGCTCAGATCCTCCTCGCATTGGCGGGAGGCGTAGGTTATAAGCTTATAATTCCCGCAGGCTTTGTCGTAGGCGGTGAGAATACAGCCTGACGCCAGCCTTTCCGTTTTGAAGCCGCAAAGCTCTTTAAGGGGGATTGTGTCCGCAGAGATTTTCCCGAACCTCACCGTCAGCTTTTTCGGGTCGCTTTTCTTTACGTTCTTTTTGGGTACAACTAAATTTATACCGCCGATTATAAGTATTTCGTCGTCGGTAATCAGTATCCAGCTGTCGCAGAAAACGCCGTCGGGGTTTTTGTCGCACCGCAGGGCGATGCGAACCGCATCACGGAAAACGCCGTACTTTTCAGCCTCGGCGTAAACTTCCTTCGGTATTTTTTCAAATTCTTTAATCATTATCAGTACAAATCGGCTATTGTTTTACAGCTTTTTCGGATAAACAGAATGAGGGCTGCCTCGGCAGCCCTCACAGTAATTAAATCACAGAGATTTCAGTTCGTCGGGCTTCTCGCACCACTCCAGCTGCATTTCAACTGAGTCGGGGAAAGTGAAGCCGTTTTTCTTGAACGTCTCGTAGTCAAAGTTATCCAGCTCGTCGTAAGCATATTTATGGAATTCATAGAAGTTGGGCCACCACTCGTAGCCGTCGCCCAGATTGTGATAGAGATAGGCGTCTGCAATGTCAATGGCAAGGTTTTTGCCGATATAGCTGCCGCCCATAGCCAGTACGTTTACGTTGTTTCCCGTAATTGCACGGAGTGCGGAATGAAGGGTTTCAACGCATGCCGCATGAACGTGGGGACACTTGCTTGCGGCAATGTGAATTCCCATGCCCGTGCCGCAGAAAAGCATAGCACGCTCAAACTCGCGCTCAGCTATTTTTGCGCCAACCTTCAGACCGATGTGATGGAACATTTCAGGCTCCTTGTCTGTTGCCTGAGCGCCGATGTCGGTAACGGTCCAGCCGTTTTTCTTAAGGTGCTCAACAACGGCGTCCTTTATTTCAACGCCTGCGAAATCTGCCGCAACCAGCACCTGCTTGTCTTTGATTGTTTTCATTTTATATACGACCTTTCATAAAAAATTCTCTTTTTTGCGCGTCTTTTTACACCGCAGAATAATTGTATTAAATATTTGCCCCTTTGTCAAGGAAAAAGAGGATAAAAATGCCTTACTTAATAATATTACGATACTGCGTCCGTGACGGTTTTGCACAGAGCGGAGCAGAAAGCCCTCTGCCAGCCTTCGTCAAGGAGATTTGCGGCGTCCGCAGGACTGGTGGCATAGCCCGCCTCTATGAGAACGGAGGGAGCCGTTGAATATTTTGTTACAACGTAAGAGTCCTCGGGCTTGTCGGCAAAAACATCAACGGACTGTGCAATGCTCTTTTCCGTGAGAGCCTCCCGGAGACTGTCGCAAAACTCCGACAGCATTTCCGCATAGGGGTTTGCCGTGCAGTAGTCTATTGATACTCCCCTGACCTCGGGGTGATCCTCTATGCTGTTTATATGTAAGGAAATAAACATATCAAGAGAATATTTCCTGTCTAAGACATTTTGCCATATCGCCCGCTCATATTTCCCGAAAATGTCGTTTTCGTCCATTTTCTCAATATTGTATTCCACGCCGTATTTGTCGGCTTCACGGGTGATTTCTTCAACGGACGGAAAGCTTTCTCCGTCATGGGTAAGTATAACCGTTGCCCCCGCCGCCTCAAATTCTTCTTTCAGGACAAGGGAGAGGGTGAGAGTTAAATCCTTTTCATAGCAGTCGATAAAATCGGTTTTACAGCCCACGTCTCCGAAGCCGTGTCCGGGGTCAATGCAAATTACGGTTTTTCCGTCGTCAAAGGGCGAGACGGGAGCAGGGGAGGTTTCCTCCTGCTCTTTCTCTGTTTCGCTGTCTTCGGTAGTCTCATCGGAGAGACCCGACTCAATTTTTGTGCAGGAAACGGAGAATAAAAGAAAAAGGGTGCAAAGAATAAGTGAAACTGTTTTTTTAATCATTGTTTTTTTCGTGTGATAACAGGGAATTTAGGTCTGCGAACTCGGAGTACGCCGCATCCCAGCTGTTGTGGTAAAGCTCGGGGTACTCCTTAAAAAATATGCTTTTGCCCCCTGCCGATGCGATAGCCGCCGCCATATCACGGGAGCCTGACGGGGGAACCTCGCCGTCCAGAGAGCCGTGGTAGGCGTATATAAGGAGAGACGTCAGTCTGTTCGCCTCGGACGGGTCTCCCGCTCCGCAGCAGGCAAAGCCGCCGGCGAAGACCTCCGTATGGCGCACGAGGGAGTCCCATGTGCCGTAGCCGCCCATGGAAATGCCCATAACGAACACCTTTTTTTCGTCAACGGGGTATTCCTTCATAATCTTTGCTACCAGCTTATGGGCTGTGGCAAGAAAAACAGTTTCGGGAACCTCCTTTGTGCTGTAAGAGCCTTTGCCCCATGGGGTGTCTACCCATTGCCTGTCAAGGGGGCATTGAGGGCAGATTATAAATGACTCGTGAAGAATGCTTTCGGGGTCGCCGAGAGCAGTACCTATACCGATTTTGAGCTGTGCTTCGTTGTCGTCGCCCCGCTCGCCGGCGCCGTGCAAAAACAGCACCAAAGGATATTCTTTCCCCTCTGCGTAATGCTCCGGCATATGAAATCTGTACGGCTGAACAGTGTCGCCGTTTACAAATACTTCCTTTGAAAAAGTTTCTCTGAACATAAAAATAATACCTTCCGAAATTAAAATGTACTTAAAAATTTAGAAGAACAGTGCGCCGGAAACACATCCCAGCAAAAGTCCTCCCAAAAGCAGAAGCAGAACAGTTACCGCATTTTCTCTTTTGTCCGGGTTCATTCTGAAAAGGACGATAAGTCCGCTTCCCGCTCCCGTCATAAGTCCCGACAGAAGCGCAGATGCGCCGATAACCCCGCCGAGATAAAGCTCTGTCAGCGCTACCGATACGGCGCAGTTGGGAACAAGCCCGATAACTGCGGCGGCAACACAGCCCAGAAACGGATATTTATTCATAAAGCTGCCCACCGACGCAGGGTCCGCAAATATAAATATTACATTAATTATAAATGACACGGCGAGAATGAAAAGAAAAATGCGAACCGTTCTTTTCAGGGCGGAAACAAACAGATTTCCCTGAACTGCACAGCAGCCGTCCGTACAGCCGCAGGCGCATGCCTCGTCAACGGCTTCTTCGCTGTCCGATATACCCTCTGCCGC
This sequence comes from Clostridia bacterium, assembly GCA_029010655.1. Taxonomy (GTDB): domain Bacteria; phylum Bacillota; class Clostridia; order Oscillospirales; family CAG-272; genus Avispirillum. The sequence goes on from JAQXKW010000011.1 coordinate 6,620, forward strand.
ACGCTGCTCCTTCTTTCGGCGAAGAGCGTAGTAAAGCCTCATGCCTCCGTCAACCAAAAATCCGTAAACAATTCCGCAGCCCGCTTTAACGGCAAGAATTTTCAGGATAAGCAAAGGGTCTGCCCGCTCCGACACCATTATGGCTATCATTTCGTCGGAGGTGGAAATATAAACCGCAAGAAGGGTTCCCACCGTCAAAAGCCCCGCTCCGAAAAGATTTGATGCGGCGGCGGAAAATCCGCAGGAGGGAACAGCTCCTAAAATGCCGCCCGCAAGGGGACCCACACGGTCGGCGGCGAGAATAAGTCTTACCATTTTGCGCCCCGCTCCCCGCTCCAAAAGACCGATGACGATAAATGCGCCGAACATGAAGGGAAATACCGTAAGGGAGTCCTTCAGCGTATCTATGAGCGCATCGGCCAATTTCAACAAGAGTTCCATATATATCCTCAATTACACTACTTATCTATCATAATTATACATAACAAACCGACACATGTCAACAAAAACGTATTACCGAAAGCTTTTTTGGCACTCTTGCCGCCCAAATGAAAAAACTTAAATGTTAAAGAAATGTAAATTAATAAAAAAATTCTGTTTACCCCTTGATTTTTGATTGGCAAGTGGTAAAATATACTCATCGGTTAGCACTTGAACCTTTTGAGTGCTAAGGCGACAAATTTTACAGTTAGTGCGAAATGCACGCATATAGAGGAGGTAAATTATGACACTCAAACCCCTTTTTGACCGTGTTGTAGTTAAGGCGGTCGAGGCAGAAGAAACAACAAAATCCGGAATCGTTCTTCCCGGCGCAGCTCAGGAGAAGCCCCAGATGGCAGAGGTTGTAGCAGTCGGCGAGGGCAAGGTGGTTGACGGCGTTAAGGAAGAAATGGTTGTTAAGGTAGGACAGAAGGTTATTACCGGCAACTACGCAGGCACCAAGGTAAAGTGCGACGGCACCGAGTACAACATTGTCCGTCAGGACGATATTCTCGCCATTGTTGAATAAGGCGAACAGAGAATAATACGGAGGAAATTATTATGGCAAAAGATATTATTTACGGCACAGAAGCCAGAGAAGCTCTTATCGCCGGCGTAGACAAGCTGGCAAACACAGTCAAGATCACCATGGGCCCCAAGGGCAGAAACGTAGTTCTTGACAAGAAATTCGGCACACCCCTTATCACCAACGACGGTGTTACGATTGCAAAGGAAATCGAGCTTGAAAATGCGTCCGAAAACATGGGCGCACAGCTTGTGCGCGAGGTTGCTACAAAGACTAACGACGCCGCAGGCGACGGCACAACCACCGCAACGCTTCTGGCGCAGTCCTTTATCCACGAGGGCATGAAGAACGTAGCCGCAGGCGCTAACCCCATCATTATCCGCAAGGGTATTCAGAAGGCAGTTGACAAGGCAGTTGAGGCTCTTACCAAGAATGCCAAGAAGGTAAACGGCTCTTCCGACATTGCAAGAGTAGGTACAATCTCCGCAGGTGACGAGGTTATCGGAACCCTTATTGCCGATGCTATGGAAAAGGTTACCGCCGACGGCGTTATCACCGTTGAGGAGTCCAAGTCCGCAGAAACATACTGCGAAGTAGTTGAGGGTATGCAGTTTGACCGCGGCTACCTGTCTCCCTACATGGCAACCGATACTGACAAGATGGAAGCAGTTCTTGACGACGCTCTCGTTCTTATAACAGATAAGAAGATTTCCAATGTTCAGGAGGTTCTTCCCCTTCTGGAGCAGATCGTTCAGTCCGGCAGAAAGCTGCTTATTATTGCCGAGGACGTTGAGGGCGAGGCTCTCACAACTCTGGTGCTGAACAAGCTCCGCGGAACCTTCACCTGCGTTGCAGTCAAGGCTCCGGGATTTGGCGACAGACGCAAGGAAATGCTTCAGGACATTGCAATCCTTACCGGCGGCGAGGTTATTTCCTCCGAGCTTGGTCTTGAGCTGAAGAACACAACCGTTGAACAGCTGGGACGTGCACGTCAGGTAAAGGTAAACAAGGACAACACCATTATCGTGGGCGGCGCAGGCAGCTCCGACGAGATAAAGAGCAGAGTAAATCAGATCAAGTCCGCTATCGAGACCACCACCTCCGATTTCGACCGTGAGAAGCTGCAGGAGCGTCTTGCAAAGCTTGCAGGCGGTGTTGCGGTTATTAAGGTAGGTGCCGCAACCGAGACAGAAATGAAGGAGAAGAAGCTCCGCATCGAGGACGCTCTCAACGCAACCAAGGCGGCTGTTGAGGAGGGTATCGTCGCAGGCGGCGGCACAGCTTATCTGAATGTTATCGACAGCGTTAAAACTGTTCTGAAAACTGTTGAAGGCGACGAAAAGACCGGTGTAAACATCGTAATCAAGGCTCTTGAGTCTCCCGTACGTCAGATTGCTGAAAACGCAGGCTTCGAGGGAAGCGTTGTAGTTGATAAGATTCTTTCCTCCGGAAAGCAGGGCTACGGCTTCGACGCTTACAAGGAGCAGTACTGCGACATGATCGAAGCAGGTATCGTTGACCCTGCAAAGGTTACAAGATCCGCGCTCCAGAATGCGGCAAGCGTTGCCGCAACGGTGCTCACCACCGAGGCGCTTGTAGTCAACCAGCCCGAACCCGAACCGGCGGTTCCCGCAGGCGGCGCAGGCGGCATGGGCGGAATGTATTAATAAATGTAAATGTGAAAAACCGTCTCGGCGGCCTCCCTTCGGGGGCACCGAGACGGTTTTTATTTGCTTAGTACCTTTTTTGAAAAAAAGGTACTAAGAACCCCAAAAAACTTATCCCAAAAGGGCGGTGTCGAAAGTGCTATGGTTTTGCAACAACAAAAGCGGAGCCGTGCTCCGCTTTTTGTGCCGTCTATCAGTTAACCGTTTCAACTGACGACCGACAGCTCCGTTCTCTTTTCTCATTATGCTCCTGATTACTTTTTGGAAAGTGCTTCGATACAGCTCTTGCAGACCTTTTTGCCCATGTAGTCCACAACGCCGTCTGCCTCTCCGCAGAAAATACATGCGGGAGAATACTTTTTCAGAATAACGCTGTCCTTGTCGGAAAACATCTCAATGCCGTCGCCGGCGGAAATATTAAGCGTTCTTCTAAGCTCTATCGGCAGAACAATTCTGCCCAGCTCGTCGATTTTCCTGACC
>JAQXKW010000012.1 GCA_029010655.1 Clostridia bacterium
ATAATGCGAAGACCCGTGTCGTCGCATATTTTTTTGAATTCTTCGGGAGAAAGCCCCGCAAAGCCGCAGGTCTCAACTCCGTCGTATCCCATTTCCTTAACCTTTCGCAGGGTTCCCTCAGGGTCTTTGTCCATAAAATCCCTGATGCTGAAAAGCTGAATTCCTATTGGCAATGACATAACGGTGTCCTCCGGGTATGATAGTTTCATTAATGAAATTATATTGCCGATAGCGGGGAAAATCAAGAGGTTTTTCAATTATTCCGCAGAAAAAACGAATATTAACAACTTGACATAGGGTGAGCCGTAGGGTATAATATACATTAGCGAGAAGTATTCTCAAACCGAAAGGAAAAATCGATATGAAAAAAGTTGTTTCACTAATCCTTTGTGCAGTAATGCTTGCAGGCTTGCTGTCCGTGGTATCTTTTGCCAAGGATACTGACATGCAGTTCTCCGTTAAGGGCGCCAAGGGTAAACCCGGCGATACCGTAGACGTTGAAGTGTATGTGGATAAAAACATAGGCACCTGGGCTATGAAATTTCATGTCCATTTCGACAGCACCGCTCTGAAGCTCAAGGACGTAAAGAACGGTACTGTCTATAAGGACAGCGATTTTACAAAGAGCGTTCTTACCAACGACGGATATTATGTATACTACGCTCAGATGGATGATCCCGAGGAAAACAATACAAATACGGGACTTGTGCTGACGCTTACCTTTGAATTAACGGAAAGAGCTGTAAACGGCTACCATGACGTGTGGCTGGTGTTCCCCGATAACGGTGTGGGCTGGTTCTTTGACGCAAAGGATCTGAACGTTGACCGCTCCGTCCCCGCAGACGGCGAGGTTAAGGCCTCCGTTACCGTTACCGGCTCCGAGGCTACAAGCGAGCTTGCTACCGACGACAAGGGTGTAATCGCCGATAAGGAAACGAAAGAGCCCGTCACCGCATATGTTACCGACGATAAGGGCGAGTTGTTAGAGAACGAAAAGGGCGAGCTTGAAACCTATGTGGTACCCAGCGGAAAGAAGGAGGACGCTCCTCAGTACGTTACTGACGCCGACGGCAACTTTGTCCGTGACAGCGAGGGCAACTACGAAACCTACTACGAGGACGCCAAGGGCAATATTGTAGATAAAAACGCAGAAACTTCCGGAACTGCTTCTGCTGATACCTCAAAGGATAATTCAACGCTCCGCAAGGTGCTTATTATCGCCGCAGTAGTGTGCGTTGCGGTAGCGGCGGTAATAATCGTAATTGTAATTACAGGCTCCAAAAAGAAGAACAAAGAGGGCTGACAAAGGTAATATAACCCCCGCCTCCGTCATAAGATAAGAAAAAACGGAGTGAGGGAGAATGGAAACCGATAAGCTGCGGAGCATAAGCGTAAAAGATTTCAAAAAGCTAACGGCAATACTTGTAACGGCGGCGCTTTTCGCCGCCGTTTGGATAGGACTGAAAATGCCGTCGGGAAAAGGCTTTTCGGTTTCGGTGCTTTCCCCCGTTTCGGGAAAGGACGCCTTGACAGGCGCGGCAATGCTGTGCTTTCCCGACCTTTTGTCGGCGGCACTTCTCACCGTTTCCGGGGGCAGAGCGTTTACATATGCCGCCGTCTTGTCGGTGTTTTCCCTGAGAGGACTTGCAATAGGTCATACGGCGAATTTCTGCACGGTCAATTCCGTGGAAGGTGCCGCTATAGGAGCCTTTATTTCCTACTGTGCGGTAACGCTTCTTTTGGCGGTGTACGCTGTATTTATCCGTGAGGAAAAGGGAGAAACGGGAGCTTTTTTCAAAATGCTCTGCTATTTTACGGTCAGCGGAGCGTCTGTGGTGCTCAGAGTAGTGCCGTACCTGTTTATAAGCTGACGGTCGGGAAAAAGGAAAGGAAAAAACGGATGCCGAAAAAATACGAGAATATGGGCGACGGCGCCGAAGAGCGTGAAGAAGCGGCGAATAAAAAGAAAAAAAGATTTACTCTCAATCCCTTTGAAACCGTTTTCCGAAAGGACGGAAAAGGAGTGGAAAAGGGAGAATTAAAGGTTCTGGAAAAGCCCGGCTTTGTAAACTATTTCAAACTGCTGGGACGGAGAATGAACCATGTTTTTTCCGTAAACCTTCTGACGGTTTTCGGGAATTTTCCCATCTTTTTCGCCCTTGCGGCAATAGCATATACAACCCGTGAGGTGCTGGGACCCGATTCACAGATCTATCCCGTGCTTTTCGGAAGTGCGTATTTCGACCATTCCCCCGTAATAACGGCGCTTTTGGGCATTTTCGGCAGACAGGATTCCATATCAATGATGACCACCGCCACATACGTGTTTTTGGGGCTCACATTGCTTTTGTTCATCACCTTCGGACCCGTCAATGCGGGCGTTGCGTATATTATACGCAATATAATGAGGGGCGACCCCGTGTTTGTGTGGAGCGATTTCTGGTATGCAATAAAAAAGAATTTTAAGCAGGCGCTTATTTTCGGTATTATCGATTTGCTGATGATAGGCATGCTTGCCTTTGATATGCTGTCATACAGAGTCAACGCAGGGCTTTCCTCCATTAATATGATGCTGTACGTTATAAGCTACGGAATGAGTATTCTGTATTTCTTCATACGAATGTATCCGTATCTGATGATAGTCACCTTTGATATGAGCATTTTCAAGATAATAAAGAACAGCGTGTTCTTTGCGATTCTGGGCTTTAAGCGCAACGTAATGGCGCTTTTGGCAACTGTAATTCTTGTAGTTCTCGATATATACCTGATAAGACTTTTCATGCCGTTGGGACTTATTTTACCGTTTGTAATTCTTTTCGGGCTTCTTCAGTATACCTCCGTGTACTGTGCGTTCCCGAAAATTAAAGAAATAATGATAGACCCCTATTATAAAGAGGTCTCCAAAGCTGAATAAATTTCGGGAGAAGCAGTCAGTTGCTCCTCCCTTCACATTTGAAAAATAGAGGTTGTAGAAATGTGGATTGTGTTCGCTGTGCTTTCGTCGGTGTTTGCGGCGCTGACTTCAATACTGGCAAAGGTGGGAATCAACGGGGTTAATTCAAACCTTGCCACGGCAATAAGAACGGCAGTTGTTCTCATAATGGCGTGGGGAATGGTTTTTCTCACAAATGCCCACACGGGAATTTCCGAAATCAGTAAGAAAAGCTGGATATTTCTCATCCTTTCGGGGGCGGCAACGGGCATTTCGTGGCTTTGCTATTATAAAGCCCTGCAAACGGGAGACGTTTCAAAGGTTGTGCCCATAGATAAGCTGAGCGTGGTAATAACGCTCATTTTAGCGTTTGTTTTCCTGCATGAGGACTTTACCGCAAAATCTCTCATAGGCTGTCTGCTTATAGGAGCCGGCACGCTTGTAATGGTGCTGTAAACGAATACATACCGCCGAAATTTACACTCGGCACGGCTCGGACCGTGCCCTTTTTGTTTTCAATTAATAAAATATCAATATATTGTTGATTTATCTAAAAGTATGTGCTATACTCTATACAATAATATGTCATAAAATAGCAAAATTATGCAAATAAATACCTTATTTGACAATTTTTGCATAATTCGGGACTGTAAACATATACCGGCTTCATACGGTTTCCGAATGTTATTCCTGTCATATAAATAACGGAGGATGCAGTATGAAAATCGAAGATTGCTACGAAAAAATGGGCGCAAACTTTGGGGAGGTATGCTCACGGCTTCCAAGCGTTTCGCTTGTTGAAAGGTTTTTGGGAAAATTTCTTGAGGATAAAAGCTATGAGACTCTTTGCAGTCAGCTTGAGTGCAAAAACAGAGAGGAAGCGTTCCGTGCCGCACATACCTTAAAGGGCGTGTGTGCAAACCTTGCCTTTACAAAGCTTTTCGATTCCGTTTCTCCTTTGACGGAGGCTCTTCGTCCGGAAGACGCCGCTGTTTCCGATACGGTGTTAAGCCTTTTCGGGAATGTCACAAAGGATTATGAACTTACGGTGAACGCTATCAGGGAGTATCTGTCGGATAAAGAGTAACCCTTAAGGCGAGATTTATTTCAAAAAACGGAAAGGAGCGGATTTAATGCGAAAACGGCTGTTTTTCGTGCTCGTTGCCATTGTCCTGTCTGTGGGACTGATAATGGCAGGCGGCTGGTATTATAATTTCGTATCCGATACTATTTTTACGGAAAGTGCCGCCCACCTTACGGAGATATATCATCAGGTAAACAGAACCTTCAACGGAATGGTGGGAAAAAACTGGAGCACCATGCGTATGTGGTCGTCCTATCTGAAGGATACGGAGGATGAAGCGTCCGTAAAAGCATTTATAGAAAACGCCCGCGAGGAAACGGGCTTTACGGACTTTTATTTCGTCTCAAAGGAAGGCGAGTATAAAACCATCGACGGCAAAATCGGTTATCTTGACCTGAAAAGCTCTCTGCCGGAGCTTGTGCTTGAGAAAAAAAGCGTGGTTGTAAACTCCGTAGTCCCCGGAAAGCCGGAGATTATGGTTTTTGCCGTGCCCGCTTCTTCCGGTACATATATGGGCTTCGGTTATGAAGCAATAGCAATCAGCTTTGACAACAGCGACCTTGTGGAAACCCTTAAAATTTCAGCCTTTGACGGAAAGTCCTCAAGCTACGTGGTTCACCCGGACGGACGGGTTATACTGGATAATGCAACAGGCGAAATTCAGGACGTTTATAATTTTCTCGGCATGCTTGAGGAGCGCTCCGAGCTGACCTCCGTGGAAATCGAAGGACTCAGGAGAGAATTTTTGAACGGCGGCTCCGGCGTAACCGTTTTCTCCGTGTCAGGCACGAAATACTACCTTGTCTATGAGTCTATGGATTTTGAAAACTGGGTAGTGCTGGGCGCAGTGCCGGCGTCCGTTGTCAACGAAAGCATGAATACCCTGCAATTTTCGTCGCTTTTGCTGGTTACGTCTATTGCCGCATGTGTTATCATTGCTCTGATAGTGATCGTGGTAGTAAGATACCGCCGAAGTCTTACGGAAAAGGATAAGGAGCTTCTGTTCAGAGAGGAGCTTTTCTCCGTCCTTTCCAATAATGTAGACGACGTGTTCGCCATGCTGGGGGCGAAAAATCTCCGTGTAAACTATATAAGCCCCAATGCTGACAGGCTTGTGGGTATACCGGCAGAGGCCGCTCAGAAGGACATACGGGTGGTGGACAGGCTTGTTAAAAATAAAAGCGACGGTCTCATACTTGATAAGCTGCCTGATATCCTCCCCGGCGAACAGGCGGAGTGGGACAGGGAGTACATTCACCAAAAAACCGGAGAAACCCGCTGGTTCCATGTTACCGCCCTGTGCCGTAATATTAAAAGCGAGAAAAAGTACATTATAGTTCTGTCGGACCGTACCAAGGAAAAGAAAATCAATAAAAACCTTGAGGACGCCGTAAACCTGGCAAAGAGCGCCAATAAAGCAAAGAGCACCTTCCTTTCCAATATGTCCCACGATATACGTACCCCCATGAACGCAATTATCGGCTTTGCCTCACTTGCAACAGCCAACGTGGATAATCCGAAAAAGGTCGAGGATTACCTTGCGAAAATTCTGTCCTCGGGCACTCATCTGCTGTCGCTTATAAACGACGTGCTTGATATGAGCCGTATCGAGAGCGGAAAAATATATCTTGAGGAGCAGGAGGTAAACCTTTCCGACGTTCTCCACGATATTAAAACCATTATCGGCGGACAGATCAACGCAAAACAGCTTGATCTGTATATGGACACGCTGGACGTTACCGACGAGGACGTGTTCTGCGACAGAACAAGACTTAATCAGGTTCTGCTGAATTTGCTTTCCAATGCGATTAAATTCACCCCCTCCGGCGGAACGGTGTCCGTGAGAGTAGCCCAGCTGCCGAACGCTCCTACAGGAAAGGGTGTATATGAAATTCGGGTTAAGGATACGGGCATCGGCATGAGCAGTGATTTTGCCGAGCATATCTTTGAGCCCTTTGAACGGGAGCGCAGCTCCACCGTCAGCCAGATACAGGGCACGGGCCTCGGAATGGCTATTTCAAAGAATATCGTTGAAATGATGGGCGGTACCATTGAGGTCAATTCCGAAAAGGGCAAGGGTACGGAATTTGTAATCCGCCTGACACTGCGTCTTAGGTCTCAGCAAAAAATCGACCAGAGAATTGAGGAGCTGGAGGGGCTCAAGGCACTGGTTGCGGACGATGACTTTAATACCTGCGACAGCGTGACCAAAATGCTGACAAAGGTGGGAATGCGTCCCGAATGGACCCTGTCCGGCACGGAAGCAGTACTTGGTGCAAGGCAGGCATCCGAGCTTAACGACTCCTTCCATGCCTATATTATCGACTGGCGGCTCCCCGATATGAACGGTATTGAGGTAACCCGTCAGATAAGAAGCATGGGAGACGATACCCCCATTATTATCCTTACCGCCTATGACTGGACAAATATTGAGGACGAGGCAAAGGAGGCAGGCGTTACGGCGTTCTGCTCAAAGCCCATGTTTATGTCAGACCTTAGGGAATCCCTGCTTACGGCAATAGGCAAGCAGGAGATCAAGAAGAATAAAATTCTGCCCTCCGAGCCGGAAGCCGAGAAGCTGTCGGGCAGACGGGTGCTTTTGGCAGAGGATAACGAGCTGAACCGTGAAATCGCAATGGAAATACTGGGCGAATACGGCATGAAAATCGAAACTGCCGAAAACGGTGCCATAGCGGTGGAAAAGGTGGCAGGCTCCGAGCCCGGGTATTACGATTTGGTGCTTATGGATATTCAGATGCCCGTAATGGACGGCAGTCAGGCTACCCGAAAAATAAGGGAGCTGGAAAATCCGAAGCTTTCCTCCATACCCATTATCGCAATGACCGCCAATGCCTTCGACGACGACAGAAAAGCCGCCGAGGAGTGCGGCATGAACGGCTTCCTTTCAAAGCCTATAAATATAGAGGAAGTTATTCAAACCCTGCAAAGAGTGCTTAACATACAATGATAGCATGAAATCGGCGCAGAAATTCCGAATTCTGTCCGCGAAAAATGACGGAAAACATTTTTTTTGCGCCGATTATGTAAATACTTGACAAATTATTACCGGTATGTTAATATAGGTTAGATAATTAGACACATTTTTAGGATGGGGGCAGTATTTGTCTCCCTGTGCCGTTTTTTCGGTGAGAAGGTAAGGAAAGGAGATGTCCCAGTGAAGCAGTCTGTTGCAGAAACAATGATAGAGTCGGGAATTTCTCCTTTGGAGCTTTTTGAATACCCCGTTCTTTCCTGTAGTGACGGGGCAGAGCAGGGCATTTTCACCGAGCTATGCATAAACAGCCTTGAGCTGGGAGTGCTCTGTCCCGCACAGTACCGTGTTGTCACAAACAGAAATATCCAAAGCATACGCCTTTGCACATGGGCGTTCCGCCGCATTGTGCCCCTGCTTCGGGAAAGGGACGGCGGCTGGATAAGCTTTTATATACCGGCAAAGGCTCTTATGAGAGATCACTTAAGAAAGCTTCTTGAGAGCGAACAAAAGAAAGCCCCTGTGGATTTTTCGGGCCTTGTGGCGGAGCTTTCCTCCGAGATTTTGTACGAGGACGCAGAAAAGGCGTCGGAAAAAATGACGGAGCTTAATAAAGAGTTCGGAATTCGCTTTATGCTCAGCGAGTTCGGAGACGAATACTGTCCCGTGCTCCGTCTGCCTCAGTACCCGGTGGATTTCGTATTACTGGATTCCTCCGTAAACAGCGAAGAAGCGCTCGGAAGCTCCTCCGTTGCCTCCTGCGTAAAGCTGGCAAAGCAGTGCGGCAAAAAGGTCTTGCTCCGCTCCCGTCTTCCGGAGAACGTGAAAGCCCGTGAAGCGTCCCCCGATTATTATATTCCGGAAAATCCCAAAGAGAAACGGAGGGATGGCTGATGTCAGTTGCACGTCCCGGAAAGGAACCGTTTCTTGCCAGAACCGCCGAAGAAGTAAAGCATTACAGCGTACTTAAAAAAATACTGATTTCGGTTCTTTTGGCAATTATCCTGCTGATCATAATAATCTATATAATTGCGGCGCTTTATACAAGATTCGGCAGCTTTACCGTAAGCGTAAATAAGTATGACGCCACAAGATACAGTCTAAGCCTGTCGGAAACCCCGCAGTTTGAAACGCAAATATCCCGCCTAAACGCAAAAACCGCCGAGGATATAACCAATATCAGCGTAAACGATTTGCCGGGAGACCTTGACAGTATTAACGGTCAGCATAACGGTGACAACTACTTGGCATATACCTTTTATTTGAAGAACGTGGGGCAGGATACCGTCACCTTTGAATATTATATGTTTATCACCAACGTGAAAAACGACGTTGATAAAGCAATCCGTATAAGGATTTACCGAGACGGCGAGGATATAACCTATGCCCGGACCCGCTCCGACGGAGGCGGTCCCGAAAGCGGCTGTGTGGACTTTTTGACAACACGCAGTATAGTCCGCAATCAGGTAGAGGACTTCAAGCCCGGAGACGTAACAAAATTCTCCGTTGTAATCTGGCTTGAGGGAGACGACCCGGACTGTGTGGACGATTTAATCGGCGGCTCTCTCAAAACCGATATGACCATTTCCGTTATAGAGGCGTCCTCAAAGGACGGAAAATAAGGGATAGCCCCCTGAAGTGCCCGTTTGGCAAGTACGGCAAACGGAAAATTTGATCGTTATTCGTCCGCGCCCTTGCGGCAAGAGGGCAGACGAACGATATAAAAAATAAGCCGAAAAGGCAAAAAAGAAAGGAAAAAAGAAAATGAAAGCAACCAGAAAACTCATACCTGCTTTGGCTATGCTGTTGGTGTCCGCTATCGTTATGTCCTCGGCATCATTCGCATGGTTCACAATGAGCAGACAGGTAACGGCTCAGGGCATGAATGTTACCGTTACAGCACCTAACAACCTGCTGATTAAGGCAACAGGCACAGAGGAGGCCTTTGCCGAAATTTCCAAAATTACCGGTGAGAACATTCTTTTGGTTCCCGCATCAACGAACACCGGTGCAAAGGATGATATTTATGTGGTTGATGACGGTCAGGCATTGGATGCTACTGACGGCTCACTCTTTATGACTGATCCTGACGGAAAACAGACATTGCTTAAAAAAGCAACACTTGCTGTGGGAAATGCTACCCCTGAGTCAGCGGTATCCGGCGGATACTATGATTTTAAGTACACCCTTAAAACTGAGGGTAGCACCGCCGTTAATGTTGTTGTTAAGAGCATAGCTATTACTAATAAGAATACCGGTAAATCAATAGAGCCTGTTCGTGTAGCTGTAAT
>JAQXKW010000013.1 GCA_029010655.1 Clostridia bacterium
ATTAAGCCACGGGGTATATTCAAAAGAGTTTATATTAGGCTGGACCGTTTTCGCCCTGTGTTCCCCGATTATGGCTTATTTTGCATGGTTAACAAAAGAGCGCGGAGTGTTTCCGAAAATCGTGAGTACGGGGATTGTTGCCGTTTCCCTTCTGTCGTCAATCCTTCTTTTTGACAGGCTCCGTTTTTATGACATTATTATTGACGGAGCGTTGATTTTCTTTCTGTTTTTCAAAAAGATTGACAGATGAATCAGAGCTTACAGTGCTGAAATAGGTTCTATATAACCGATAAAAAAACAGCGCAAAAGCATTTCGCTTTTGCGCTGTTTTTTTCGTTTTTTATTCCTTTTCGGGAAGATTTACCTTTATGCAAAGCTCCTCCAGAGCATCGGGGTCTGCCGGTGCGGGGCACTTTGACATAAGCTCGGAAGCGTTCTGCACCTTGGGGAATGCGATTACCTCTCTTATATCCTCAAGTCCCAGAAGCAGGGCTACCAGTCTGTCAAGACCGAAGGCAAGTCCGCCGTGAGGGGGTACTCCGTACTTAAACGCTTCAAGCAGATAGCCGAACTTTTCATCCGCAGTCTTTTGGTCGATGCCCAAAATTCTGAACATCTGCTGCTGACGCTCCGTTGTATGTATTCTGATAGAGCCTCCGCCAAGCTCCGTGCCGTTCAGGACTATATCGTATGCCCTTGCACGGACAGCGCCCGGGTCGGACTCGATTTTTGCCATATCCTCCTCCATGGGCATGGTGAAGGGATGGTGCATTGCCTTATATCTGCCCTCGTTTTCGTCATACTCGAACAAAGGGAACTCCGTTACCCACAGGAAATTGAACTTGGATTTATCTATCAAATCCATTCTCTTTGCCACCTCACAGCGAAGTGCGCCCAGAGAATCGAACACCACTTTATCACGGTCTGCCACGATAAGAGCAAGGTCGCCCTCTCCCACGCCCATTTTCTCCGTAATCCCTGCGGTTTCCTCCTCGGTCAGGAATTTTGCAAAGGAGGAGGACACCGTGCCGTCCGCATTTTTATACCATGCAAGCCCCTTTGCGCCGTAGGTCTTTACGAACTCGGTGAGAGAATCGATTTCTTTTCTGGACATTTTTGCGCCGCCGGGAACGGTGATGCCGCGGACGGAACCGCCGTTTTCAACGCAGGAGGCGAACACGCCGAAGCCGCAGCCCCGAACCTGTTCGGAGATGTTGCATAGCTCAAGACCGAATCTTGTATCGGGCTTATCACTGCCGTAACGCTCCATTGCCTCGTGCCATGTCATTCTCTTGAAGGGCACTTCAAGGGGAAGGTGCATAAATTCGTCGAATACTTTCTTTATAAAGCCTTCGTTTACTGCGATAATATCCTCCTCGTCAGCAAAGGAAAGCTCCATATCAATCTGTGTAAACTCCGGCTGACGGTCGGCTCTCAGGTCCTCGTCTCTGAAGCAACGGGCTATCTGGATATAACGGTCAAAGCCCGAATACATCAAAAGCTGTTTATAAAGCTGAGGTGACTGGGGGAGCGCATAGAAACAGCCCGGGTGGACACGGGAGGGCACGAGATAGTCTCTTGCTCCCTCGGGAGACGGCTTTATAAGCTGGGGGGTTTCTATATCAATAAAGCCCTGCTCGCGGAAGTAGTTACGTGCGATATTAGTGATTTCCGACCTTGCCATAATATTTTTCTGCATATCGGGACGGCGAAGGTCGAGAAATCTGTATGTAAGTCTTGTTTCGCTGTTTGTATCGCTGTTTTCCACTATGGGGAAAGGAGGGGTCTGCGCTTCGGAGAGCACCTTAAATGAGTCAACCGCAACCTCGATTTCGCCTGTGGGCAGATTGGGGTTGACCGCCCCCTCGCCTCTATGGCGGACAACGCCCTTTGCACAGAGCACAAACTCACTGCGGGTAGCAAACGCCGCCTTGAAAATATCTTTGTCGGTATTTTCGTCAAAGGCAAGCTGAATAATACCCGTTCTGTCGCGCAGGTCAATAAATATAAGGCTTCCAAGGTCTCTCTGTCTCTGGCACCAGCCCAGAACCGTTACTCTCTCTCCCACGTTTGCCGCAGTCAGCGTGCCGCAGTAGTGGGTACGTTTATCGTTTTTTTCAAATACTTCCATTTTTATTATCCTTCAAATTCATTAATATCAAAATACTTTATTACCGCCTGCCGAAGGTCATCGCACACGAAATCGGCTCCTGCCGCTTTCAGCTCCGCCTCCGAAAAGGACGTTGTAACTGCGGCGGCTGTCATACCCGCCGCCTTTGCCGCCATGACGCCCGATTTTGCGTCCTCAAAAACAAGGCAACGGGACGGGTCAATGTGGCATTTTCCTGCCGCTTTCAGGAAAATGTCCGGAGCGGGCTTTTTCTTCTCCACCTCGTCCCCTGAGACAACGGTTTCAAATATATCAAGCTCAACTCCCACGCAGCGAAGATTTGTTTCCACCTTGAAAAGCCCTGCCGACGATGCAACGCAGATTTTTATGCCGTTCTTATGAAGGGTTTTCAGCACCGTTCTGCTCCACGGGAAAACGGTCAGCGTTTCCTTGGCGTATTCGCCGTACAGCTTATAGGACAAATCCTGCATTTCTTTTGCGAAGGGCACGCCGTGTGCTTTTGCCACCTCGCCTATATATATAACGTCGCCCATACCCGTATAGGGTGTGAACTCCTCATGCTCCGGATATACGCCGAATTCATGGAGGGCGTCGGCGCAGGCACGCTTGAAGGTTGCCTCGGAATCCACCAGCACTCCGTCCATATCGAATATTACGAGACAGGGTTTCATTTTCTCACCGCTTTTCTTGGTTCTTTCGTTCTAATTGATTATTATATCAAAGGTAACCCGCAAATGCAAGCATTTTCAGCAAGAATAACCCTTACAGGCGACAAATTATTGACAAAATGAAATAAATAATGTAAAATACCGTTGTCAGCATATATTGCTGACCCGGAGCGCCTTTCCCGGTGGCGGTCGTTTACTCTCAAACGGGAGGAACGCTTTTTATTTTTCTCCCGGAAGGGAGGGATGAATATGTACTTAACTCTCGCTGAGCTTATTGCTCTTGCAGAACTTATGGTATTAATCATCAGTCTCGTTTACACGATGACTAAAAAATAAAGAGAAAACCCGCCTCACACTTCCATACGTTAGGCGGATTTTCTATCTGAATAACTGAGGAAGCGGCCGTCGTCTGGCGCTCCTGCACTTTAATTATACACCGTTTTTATGAAAAGTCAACCCATCGGGGGACTTTTCTTTTTATTTGCACCTTACTATTACTGCCGACATGGGCTGAAGCACCCCGTTGAATTTCTTTCCCGAAAGGAGGTCTTTTCCCGAAAAAGGGACTGTGACGGGAGTGCTGTCCGTATTTGCGGCGGTTACAATTCTCGTTTTTTTGTCATACCTTTCAAAGGCTATATAGCTATTGCCCTTACCCACAATTCGGAACTCACCGTTTTTGTAAACCCCGTTTTTCCTGATCTCCCCGAGGCGGCGGTAATGGCTGACAAGCTCTGCGTCCTGACGCTCCCACGGGTAGGCTCTGCGGCAAAAGGGGTCTCTGCCGCCCTCCATGCCCGCTTCGTCTCCGTAGAAAACAGAGGGCACTCCGTACACGGTATACTGTATAGCGGAGGCGATTTTCAAGAGCTTTTTGCCCGTTTCGTACTCAGTCTCGGTCATTTTATGGTTGGAAAGCTCACGGTTTGAGAGCTTCCCGTATTCTTTATCCCCAAGTGCCGTAAGTATTCTCTCCGTATCGTGTGTTCCGATTATGTTCATCAGGCAATTTGCAACGCAGGGGGGATAAGACGAATATATTTCGTTAAGCTCTCGTGCCAGCTCTTCCCCGCCCTTGCAAAGGAGAAATTCAAGAAGTGCTTTCCTGAAGGGATAGTTCATAACGGAGTCAAGCTGTTTTCCCTGCAAGTATTTTCTTCTTTTGCCGTACGCCACCTTATCTGCGGCGTTTTCCCACACCTCGCCGATAATTACGGCGTCGGGGTTTACGCTTTTAACGCTTTTTCTGAAAAGCTCCAGAAACTTATCGGAAAGCTCGTCCGCCACGTCAAGTCTCCAGCCGCCTATACCCTCTTTTACGTATTTTGCGCCGATTCCGTTTTCACCCGCAAAGTAATTTAGGCAATTGTCGTTATTGTGGTTCAGCTTAGGCAGTATTTCGATTCCCCACCAGGAGCTGTAATTATCGTTTTCGTCGAAGAAATACCAGTCACGGTAAGGGGAATCGGGATTTTTATACGCCCCGTTTCCATATTTTCGGCATTTGTCGAAATATATACTTTCGTCCCCCGTATGGTTGAACACGCCGTCGAGGATTATATGTATTCCGCACTTTTTACACTCCGAAATAAGGTGTTCCAGCGCTTCGTTTCCGCCGAAGGCAGCGTCTACCTCCGTATAGTCGCAGGTATCGTATTTATGATTTGAATTTGCTTTGAAAATGGGGGACAGATACAGGATTGTAACCCCCATACTTTGAAGATAGGGCAGTTTTTCGGCAACGCCGTACAAATCTCCGCCGTAAAAAAGGTTGTTTTTCACATACGCCCCCGGCACCCGGGCGTACTGGGATATGGGAGCGTACCAGTCATTTTCGTTTACGGCGTCCGCCCTTTTCATTGATTTTCCGCTTTTTCTGAATCTGTCAACGAATATGTGGTACATAACGCCGCCATAGAACCAATCCGGCGTTGTGAAACCGTCCTCATACACCAAAAGCCTTACGGGAGTTCCCTTTTTATCCGCAAAGGTAATTTCCGTATTATCGCAGGTGGTGGAATATAGGCTGTCTTTTCCTCTGCAAAGGACTGTTTCATAGTAGAAAAGTCCCGCGCCTTTATGTTTCAAATCATACAAAAGAGAAAAATTTTCCCCGTCCTCCGTTGAAAAAGGAAGTATTTCCGTTTCGCCGCCGTCGGGGGTTATTCTCATTTCGGCTTTTATTACCCCGAATTCCCTTGGGCACTTCAGATAAAATTTTAATTTTGCAGACGACGGAAAAGCCTCACGGGCGCTTTCCTCTTTTTGACGCACCCGTGAAGCATTCACCGTTTCTGCAATTTTTGAAAATTCAATGCGGGAGCCTTTTGTCAGCTCCTCATGCAGTTTTACAAGCATCAGTCTTTAATCGGCTCAATATGCCAAATTCTTTCTGCGTATTCTCTGATACTGCGGTCTGCGGCAAATTTGCCGCCGCCTGCTATATTCATAAGCGACATTTTATTCCATGCCGCGCGGTCAAGGTATTTCTTATTCATTTCCTCGTGCACCATTCTGTACGACTCATAATCCGCCATACACATAAAGGGGTCGGAAACCAGCAGATACTCGGAAATATGGGAGAAGGATTGTCCCGCAAAGCCTGCGGCTATACGGTTGACTATTCTCTGCAAATCCTCGTTTGCGTTATAGAAATCGGAGCTGTGGTAGCCTCTGGACCAAAGCTGCTGTGCTTCGGTGGCAGACATACCGAACATAAACATATTTTCCTTGCCCGATTCCTCCATCATTTCGATATTTGCGCCGTCTGCCGTGCCGATAGTCAGCGCGCCGTTAAGCATAAGCTTCATACAGCCTGTTCCGCTTGCCTCTTTTCCCGCAAGGGATATTTGCTCGGAAACCTCTGCGGCGGGAACGAGCTTTTCCGCAAGGGTGACGTTATAGTCCTCCATAAAGAGCACTCTCAGTTTTTTATTTACCGCCTTATCCTGCTCGATTTCCTTGGAGAGGCACCAAATAAGTCTGATTATCTCCTTTGCCATTCTATATCCCGGAGCCGCCTTTGCGCCGAAAATAAAGGTTTGAGGAAGAATGTCGGCACCCTGATTATCCTTTAATTTCAGATAAAGCCCAACTATATTCATGGCATTGAGAAGCTGGCGTTTATACTCGTGCAGTCTTTTAATCTGCACGTCGAACACGGAATCCGTATCAAGTATAATTCCCGTTCTTTCCTTAACCTCTGCGGCAAATGCCTCTTTATTATTTTTCTTTATCTTATCAAGTCTTTCAAGAACTGCCTTATCGTCGGCGAACTTTGCAAGCTCAATAAGCTTTTCGGGCTGCTTCGTAAAGCCGTCGCCGATACAGTCGGTAATAAGGCAGGAAAGCTCGGGGTTTGAATAGTTGAGCCATCTGCGGTGCGCCACGCCGTTTGTAACGTTATCGAACCGCTCCGGCCACATTCTGTAAAAGTTCTTGAAGGTTAAATTCCGGAGAATATCGGAATGGATTTCCGACACGCCGTTAATATGACGGGAGGCGATAATAGCAAGGTTTGCCATTTTCACCATGCCGCCGTTGAGAACTGCCATTTCGGAAATTCTGTCCCAGTTTCCGGGATATTTCTCCCACACCTCACGGCAGAATCTCTCGTTGATTTCCTTGACTATCATATAAATTCTTGGCAGTCTGAGACGGAACAAATCCTCGTTCCACATTTCAAGTGCTTCGGGAAGCACCGTATGGTTCGTATAGGTGACCGTTCTCGTTACTATATCCCACGACGTTTCCCAGCTGAGGCAATACTCGTCAAGCAAAATTCTCATAAGCTCGGGAACGCACAGCGCCGGGTGAGTATCGTTTATATGGATAGCCACCTTATCGGGAAGGGTTGTAATATCACCGTAAACCGCCATATGGTCACGGATAATGCTCTGGCAGGAGGCGGACACCATGAAATACTGCTGAGTAAGGCGGAGAAGCTTTCCCTCGTAATGGTTATCGGAGGGGTAAAGCACCTTACAGATTATTTCCGCATTGACGCTTTTCTCCAGTGCTCTTGAATATTCGCCCTTTGCGAAAAGGTCCATGCTGAAATCGTCAATGTCCTCTGCCTTCCAGAGTCTCAGCTGGCTGACTGCCTTGCTGTCGGCTCCGCTTATCATCATATCATACGGTACTGCGTCTATTTCCTCCGCATTTTCGTATATGATTTCAAGCCGTGAGTCCTGCCAGTTTTCTCTTATCTGACCGCCGAAGCGGACTCTGTACTTTCTGTCGGGGCGCCTTGTCAGCCACACGTCGCCGCCGGGGAGCCAGTTATCGGGCAATTCCACCTGGAGACCGTCGTCCATTATTTTCTGCTTGAAAAGTCCGTATTCGTAGCATATGGAAAAGCCTGTTGCGGGATAATCCTGCGAAGCAAGGGCGTCCATAAAGCAGGCG
>JAQXKW010000014.1 GCA_029010655.1 Clostridia bacterium
AAAGCCGTCGGCATAATGCGTGAAATGGGGGCACAAAGGTTTTACGCCGCCGTGGGCGCCTGCATACATCCCTGCTGTTACGAGGTGGGAGAGGATATGAGAGCCGAGGTCGAAAGGCTTCAGGGTCACGGTTTCGCTGAAAAGCACATAGTTTTCCGTGAGGGAAAGCTCTATGCGGATATTGCGGAAATAAACCGCAGTCTGCTGTATGACGCCGGAGTGGAAAAAATCGACATATGCCCCGACTGCACCGCCTGCAAACCTGCACTTTACCACTCCCACAGAGTGACCGGCGGCAAAAGAGGAACCATGGGCGCCGTAATTTCCATTGAAAAATGACCTGTTTTTTCATTTTTTGATGATTGGGGATTGACAAGCACAAAAATATTATATATAATAGTAACTCGCAGGCGAATTCCCCCTGCACAGAAAACAGAGGTTTTTTATATGAAGCTTGATATATCGGCGCTTCTCAATAAACGTGAAAGCTACCGGGATTTCACTTTTTCGGTTGATCCCGACAAGGTGGAGGACTCGGCTCTCCTTCCCGAGGACATAACGCTCAAGGGCGAAATATGCGTCAAGGGCAGAGTTTCCGACTGCGACGGCTATTTCATGCTGAAAGCCACCGTTCATGCGGACTACGAAACCCGGTGCGACAGATGCCTTGCTCCTGTCTCCGATACCGTGGAATTTCCTTTTTCGAGAATTGCGGTCTCATCCTCAGCCGACATTGAAAAAATCGGCGTGGACGAGGAGGACGTGCTGTTCGTCCGTGACGGCGGTGTGGATTTCGACCGCGAGCTTATTGAAGAGCTTTGCCTTGAACTTCCCGTGTATCACCTGTGCGAGGAGGACTGTCCCGGTCTTTGCGACGTGTGCGGACAGAGGCTTGACGGCTCCTGCAAATGCAAAAAAGAAAAAGAAATCGACCCAAGATTGGAAAGTTTTCAAAAACTACTTGAAAAAATGAAAAAAGAGTAGTATAATATTTCAGTAACAAATTTATTAATTTTTCCTTTATACTTCAAGGAGGTGTTTTCGATGGCAGTACCGAAGAGAAAAGTGTCCAAGGCACGCAGAGATAAGAGACGTTCAAGCGTTTGGAAGCTGTCTATGCCCGGTATGGTCAAATGCCCCAACTGCGGCGAGTACAATCTCAGCCACAGAGTTTGCAGCGCATGCGGCTTTTATGACGGTAAGCAGATTATTGCGAAGGAAGAGGCTTAACTCCTCCCTTTTCGCACAAACCGAAAAAACAATAAAAAATGGATTGTATCTTGTTTTTCGGATACAGTCCATTTTTTAGCCGTAAGGCTTTCGGCAATTTATAAGTTAATGGGAGCGTGCTATGGAATACGAGCCAAAGCAAAAAAATAAAGCGCCTGATATGACCGTCCTCGCCCTCTTTCTGTGCGGTGCCGTCTGTATGGTTTTCGGCAGTATTGAAGGGATTTTCGGCAGAGGATTTTTGCAGCTTATTTCGCTTGTTTTTTTCTGCGCCATGATTTTCATACTGGTAAAATATAAATTTACCAGAATAAGATACACCATACGCCTTAAAGCCCCCAAGGGCTACGGAGACGAGGACGGGGAGGAAGACGTGGCAGAGGACGCCGCAACGCCCGTAACCGCTTATCCCCCCTCAAGGCTTGAGCTTTATATTGAAAGCGCACAGGGCAAGAGAACCTTTATCGGCGAAAACCTTGTTTCTTTAGACAAAATCGTATTTTTCAAAAAAATCCCCGATGTAAAGTCGGAGAAAAAGGCGCTTTCGGAAAAGTATAAAAAGCTTCAGGGCTTCAGATACCTGAAAAATATGGCAGGCGCCGAAAAATGGCTGCTTGTTGCCGAGACGGATATGGGAAGCATTAAAATTATCCTTGAACCCGGCGAAAAAATGGCGGCATACCTTTCCGCCGTCGCTACATATAACACGGAGAAATGACGGGGGAGCGGCTGGCGGTTAGCGGGTTAAATGCAAAAACACACTAACAACGGCGGCGAAGCCGCCGCAAAGAAGCGGAGCATGGCTCCGCTTTTATCATTGAAAAAAACAACAGTATTCGGCGGCGAAGCCGCCGCTATCTGCCAGCCGCTGAAAAAGGGCTGTCGCCGTGAAATCACGTGCGACAGCCCTTTTAATCAGTCGGCTCCTAAAATCATTTTTCTTAAATAAATCGCGTCTATGGCATTTACCTTTCCGTCGCCGTTCAAATCAGCAACTTCCATTATTCCGTCTTCCGATATCGCACTGCCTGTAATCAGACGGCGCAAAGCAAGCATATCGGTCACGTTTATTCTGCCGTCTCCGGTAAAATCGCCGGGCATTCTCGCTCCGCACACGGTGCATACGCCCTTCTCGTAACTATGCCCTTTGGGAATTCTCTCCGTTGA
>JAQXKW010000015.1 GCA_029010655.1 Clostridia bacterium
CGGGAAAGGAAAGCAGGGTATTTGACCCCATTACCACTGTGTGTCCCGAGGTAGTTTCACGGAAAAATTTCATATCTGCGGGGATACTGAACATAAGGGTGTTACTCTTTCCTATTCCCCACTCTTTATCGCAATGCAAAATAGCTTTCATACCGTAATGTCTCCGTTTCGCCGTCCTGCGGCTGTAATTTGAGTTTGTCCTTTACTCCGCTACGGGAATATCGTATTTTTTCGTATTGCACCGGTAGTTTTCCAGCTTAAAGCTGTCCACCGTAAAGTCATAGAAATTCTTTATGTCCGGGTCAACCAGAAGCTTTGGCGCAGGGTACTGAGGCATTTCCACAATCTCCTCCACCAACGGTACGTGTCTGTCGTAAATATGGGCGTCTGCGATTACATGAATAAGCTCGCCCGCCCTAAGCCCTGACACCTGTGCGAACATTATGAGAAGCACCGCATACTGAACCACGTTCCAGTTATTTGCCGTGAGCATATCGTTTGAACGCTGATTGAGAATTCCGTTAAGGGTATCGCCCGACACGTTAAAGGTCATGGAATATGCGCAAGGGTACAGGTTCATTTCGTGAAGGTCTGCAAAATTATAAATATTCGTCATAATACGGCGGCTGGCGGGATTGTTCTTCAAATCGTACAGCACTCTGTCAACCTGGTCGAATTCGCCCTCTTTATACTTGTTTTTCACACCGAGCTGATAGCCGTAGGCTTTTCCGATAGACCCGTCATCATCTGCCCACTGATCCCATATTTT
Source organism: Clostridia bacterium (assembly GCA_029010655.1). GTDB lineage: Bacteria > Bacillota > Clostridia > Oscillospirales > CAG-272 > Avispirillum. The sequence goes on from JAQXKW010000015.1 coordinate 770, forward strand.
AGAATTAAGGTCGTTTACGTTATTGCTCTTTTTCTGCCATATCCACAGAAGCTCGTCCACGCAGGACTTGAAAAAGGTTTTGCGGACGGTAAGAATGGGAAACTCCTTTGACAAATCGTATCTGTTGATAATACCGAATTTTTTAACGGTATGCGCGCTTTCTCCGTCGTTCCAGCGGGGGCGCACCTTGAGATTTGTGTCCCAAACGCCGTTTTGAAGTATATCCTTCATATTTTCAACGAAGACTTTATCTGCGTAGCTCATAAGCACACCTCAACACTTTAATTTACGACATTATAACACATAATGTTCCCCGTGTCAAACGAAAACGACCCGGTCTGCCTTGGGGGCTAAAGAAAAATTTGCCTGAAAATCTTTACATTGAATAAAAAATATATTATAATTAGTTTGTATATTTATTTCTTGTGCTATGCGGCGCAAAAGGAAAGGCTCGTGATCGTTATGCTATGCTGCGGCCGAACTGATATCGGCAGGAAACGCCGTTTCAATCAGGACAGTTTTATATGCGAATCCTTCGACAACGGTATGCTTCTCGCCGTAGTATGCGACGGCATGGGCGGAGCCGCCGGAGGCGGAATTGCAAGCGGTCTTGCCTGCGGCAATTTTGTGGACTGCGTTGCCGATTTTGCGGACAGCTTTCCCCGCAGGGAAAAGCTCTCCCGAACTGATGAAAGACTTATAAAGGCGGCTCTTGCGGACGCCGCCGCAACGGCAAACACGGTAGTATACGAGCGTGCCAAGTCGGAAGTTTCCCTTAACGGCATGGGCACAACCTTAGTTGCCGCTTTGGTTTACTGCAACGTGCTGTTTACATTAAATATCGGCGACAGCCGTCTGTATCTGGTTCACGAAGGCAAGGCACAGCAGATAACTCACGACCACTCCTTTGTTCAGTACCTGGTAGACCAGGGCAAGATGACAAAAGAGGAAGCAAGGGTTTCCATAAACAAAAACATAATTACGAAAGCAATCGGCACCGACAGGGAGATTGAGCCTGACCTTTTCGTAAACCGTCTTTCAAAGAAAGGCACCTGTCCGGAATTTATCGCCGTTCTTTGCTCCGACGGGCTGTCAAACTATCTGTCCCCCGAAATAATTACCGAATGTGTTTCCGATGCGGTTTCCATTGAAACCGACAGAGGACTTGGCACCGTATGCGAAAGGCTGATTGAAAAAGCCAACGAAGCCGGGGGAAGCGACAACATAACTGCGGTGGTTATCACCGTCTGATTTTTCACAAACCGAAAGGTACGCTATGGAAGTTTACGAAAAATATGTGGGCGCCGTGCTTGACGGCAGATATAAAATAGAAAAAATCATAGGAATCGGCGGCATGGCCGTCGTTTTCAAGGCATTTGACCTTCTCATGAAGCGCACCGTGGCTGTTAAAATGCTCAAAGAGGAGATTGCCGACGACGAGGAAAGCGTTAAACGCTTTGTGAACGAGTCCAAGGCTGTCGCCATGATGTCCCACAGAAACATAGTAAGCATTTACGACGTTAACGTGCGTGAGGACGTTAAATATATTGCCATGGAATATGTGGAGGGAATAACTCTCCGAAACTATATGTCCAAAAGAGGTCAGCTTACCCTCCGTGAGATTATCAGCTATACGGAGCAGATTCTTTCCGCTCTCGCCCACGCTCACGAAAAGGGTATCGTTCACCGTGACATAAAGCCGCAGAATATTCTGCTTCTGAAAAGCGGAATTATTAAGGTTACGGACTTCGGTATTGCAAAGCTGCCCAATGCGGAAACAGTTACCATGACCGATAAGGCTATCGGCACCGTATATTATATAAGCCCCGAGCAGGCGAGCGGTCAGGAAATAGACCGCCGCTCCGACCTTTACTCCCTGGGCGTTATGATGTACGAAATGGCGACGGGCACCCTTCCCTTTATGGCGGACAGTCCCGTTTCCGTTGCCATGATGCAGATAAACGACACCGCAAAGCTCCCTTCGGAGCTTAATCCCAATATTCCCAAGGGGCTTGAGCAGATTATAGGCATCGCCATGGAGAAAAATCCCGAATGGCGTTATCAGAATGCCGAGGATATGCTCCGTCAGCTCCACAGACTGAAGGAAAACCCCAACGTGGTTTTCCGTATCCCGAAGCACAACGGTGAGGAACAGAGAAGCATTTTCTCTCTCCTTACGGGCGGCGGTCCCCTTTTCCCCATTATTGCCGCCGTTGCCCTCGCCTTTCTTATAGTTTTCGGCATAGGCACCTCTTACGTTATAGGAAAGGTTATGGACGCCGCAGACAAAACGGGCGAAACAATTACTGTCGACGAATTTGCCGGAAAGAAGTATGATGAAAAGCTTATTTCCTGGTTTAAGGAAAACGGAAACTACAACGTTACGGTAAACTATTTCTTCTCGGAGGAATATGAGCAGGGCACCATAGTTGGTCAGGACCCTCAGCCCAATTCCACAAGAAAAATAATACCGGGAGAGCAGCTGTGCGACCTTACGCTGACGGTCTGCTCCGGCACGCAGGAAATGACTGTTCCCGACCTTCGGGGGCTTGATTACAGAGACGGCAAAAAACGGCTGAAAGCCCTGAGCCTTGAAGCAAACATAGAGTATGTTAAAAGCGACGAGCTGTTTGACGGGCAGATAGTTTCCTCCTCCCCCGCCGCAGGCGAGGCGATTATGGCGGGAGGAACGGTTACGATTAACGTATGCTCCGGAGGACCGGAGGGGGATGTTAAAGTTCCCGATTTCCTTAAAATGACCGAAAAGGACGCTTTTGCAAAGCTCGTAGAGCTTGAGCTTATGCCCGGAAAAATAACCTACACGGCAAACAAAGCCCCCAGGGGTACTGTTATCGCACAGTCGGAAAAGGAAGGGGCAAAGGTTGTAAAATATACGAAAATCAATCTTACAATAAGCGGCGGAAAATACTACGACCCGGTGAAAAACCCCGAGGGCACCGACGCTCCCGAAACTACGAAGGCACCTGAAACAACCGCTCCCAAGCCGGTAGTTACAGCGCCTCCCAAGCCCGTTGACACAACCGCTCCCGAGGAGACGACGGAGGATACGACGGAAGTTGAGGAGACCACCGGCCCGGAGGAAAAAGGAAACACGCCGGAGGACACCACCGGAGAGGATACGGACAAAGACTGATAAGGCAGAATTTGGCGGAGTTTTCGCCTGAAATAACGGTTTTATGACAGATAATGCTACCGAAAACGGAATAATTCTCAAAGGCATCGGCGGACTTTACGGAGTCCGCCTTTGTCCCCGAGGCGAAAGCCCCGTTACGGTTTCCTGCCGTGCAAGGGGCATTTTTCGCCATGAGGGAATAACGCCGCTTCCCGGCGACAGGGTTGTTCTTTCCCGCGCGGATAATTCCGAAGCGGACGGGGACGAATATGTAATTGACGAAATTTCGGAGCGGAGGAATTTTCTTATCCGTCCGGCGCTCGCAAATCTCAGCCATTTATTTGCGGTAATCCCCGCCGCCCGTCCCAAGCCCGATTTGTACTCTGCGGATAAGCTCATATCTGCCTCGGAGAATAGGGGGATTGAGCCGGTTATAGTGATTACCAAGGCGGACACGGACCCGGAAAGCGCCGAGAACATTGCAAGAATATACAGAAAAGGCGGTTTTTCCGTTTTCGTCTCCGATGTAAACGGAAAGGGAGACGGAGAGCTTCTTGAATATATTGAAAAAGAAGCGCAAAAGGCATTTTTCTGCGCCGCATTTGCCGGCGTTTCCGGAGCAGGCAAATCCACGCTCATGTCACGGCTGTTCCCTGAGCTGAAGCTTGCAACCGGCGAGGTCAGCCGCAAAATCCAGAGGGGGCGTCACACAACTCGGCACGCCGAGCTTTATCCCATGACAACGGGGGAAAGCTCCTATTACATTGCCGACACCCCCGGCTTTTCCATGATTGACTTTGCACGCTTTAATTTTGTGGAGGAAGACGAGCTTCCCTATTCCTTCAGGGAATTCGCTCCGCTTATGGGGCAATGCAGATATACGAAATGCACCCACACCAAGGAGGAAGGCTGTGCGGTGCTTGAAAATATGCGAAAGGGATTTATTGCCCCGGAGCGCCACCAAAGCTATGTTATGATGCTGGAAGAAATTAAAAAAAATCCTCCGTGGAAACGGAAGAATTTACAGCAGATGTGAAAACGGGACTGATGTTGGTTTTCACCGTGCCGTAATTTAAGAAGGCATACGGGCAGTAACAGCAGACCGCAGGGCGGGGGGTTATCTCCCGCCGCTTTGCCTCCCTTGTGTAAAGGGAGGGGGACCACGAAGTGGTGGAGGGATTGTATTCAAAGGGGTGCCCAAAGACAATCCCTCCGTCAGCCACAAGGGCTGACACCTCCCTTTACACAAGGGAGGCAGACTTACCACCCGCATTTGCGCTGACGGAAGGTGCCATCAAACCTATCGTAGAGATTGCCGAGGGTACTTGTACCCCTGCAATGACACGGGGGACGCTTTGCGTCCCCCGTGTGCGGCGGCTTCGCCGCCGGCTAGCTGCCAGCTGCCAGCTGCCAGCCGCTAGCCACTGACTGCTGACTGCTGAAACGGGCAGCCCGTGGGCTGCCCGTTTCACATCTGATATTTACCAAGGTCGACCTTATAGTCTACGACCTCTATGCCGTCTTTTTCAAGGCGGCTTTTTTGAACCTCGATTCCCCCGTCGCCGAAATTCTCCGCAAGGCGGCCCTTACTGTTCACCACCTTATAGCAGGGGTATTTTTCCGGGTCGGGGTTATTATGGAGAATATTTCCCACCGCGCGGGCGAGCTTTTTATTCCCCAGATACTCGGCGATTTGAGAGTACGTAACCACCTTTCCTTTGGGCACGGCGGTTAAGTATTCATAGACCTTCTGTTTCATGGACATATGTCAGCCGGCACTTTTCTGTCTGTGCTTGCCTGAATAATCGGCAGTTCTGATACAGCCCCGTTTGCACACCTCGCCGCACTTGCCGCACCTTGTGCAAAGCTCATAATTTATGGAAGCAAGGTTGTCGGCAACGGTAATCGCTCCCGTGGGGCAGTTTTTCGCACAAAGTCCGCACCCGATACAGGCGTTTTTACAGACCTTTACTGCGTCTGCGCCCTTCTGCTTATTGGAGCAGGCGACCACCTGACGCTCCACGTCGGGCATAAGGTAAATGATTTTCTGCGGACAAGCCTTTGCACAAAGTCCGCACCCGATACACTTTCGTGCGTCCACACGGGCAATTCCGTCGTCAAGGCAGATTGCGCCGTGTGGGCAGACTGCGGCGCAGTCGCCCCGTCCGAGACAGCCGTATGCACAGGCTGTGTCTCCGCCGAAGATAAGCTTTGCCGCCGCACAGGTCTCCATGCCCGAATACAGGGCTTTTTTCTCCGTATTATCGCAGTCGCCGCAGCAGCGCACCGTTGCCACCTGCTCCACGGTATCTTCAAATTCCACCCCGAGAATTTCCGAAATCTTATGAGACACCGCATCAGCTCCCGGAATACAGAGATTTGTTTTAACCTGGCCGTTTTTGCTCTCTGCAAGAGCCTTTGCATATCCGTCGCACCCGGTATAGCCGCAGGCGCCGCAGTTGGCTCCCGGCAGGCACTCGCGGATTTTCTTTTCGGCTTCATTTTCCTTAACGGACATAAATATTGCCGCAATTACAAGGACTGCGGCGCACGCAAGTCCTATTGCCGTAACAAGGACGGCGGCAGTTAATATGGCTTTTATCATCTCACTGCCCTCCTTTTACTGCAACCCGAACAGGCTTTCCAGAATTCCGGAAAACCCGTAGAACGTAAGTGCGAGGATAGATGCGGAAACGAGGGTTATGGGCAAGCCCTTAAAGCACTTGGGAGGATTTGCCTTTTCCACTCTTGAACGCACTCCTGCAAAGAGTATCATTGCAAAGAGGAATCCCAGACCGCACCCCAGCGCCGCCGCCAGCGCCATAAGAAAGCCGCCGCCGAAGGAGCCTGCCTGCGTTACGAAATCGTCGCTTATGTTATTTGCCGCAACGCCCAGCACCGCACAGTTGGTAGTTATAAGGGGAAGGTAAATTCCCAGAGATTTATGAAGTGCGGGGATATACTTTTTAAGTATTATTTCAACAAGCTGAACCAGAGATGCGATAACCAAAATGAATACGATGGTCTGCATATACTGAAGCCCGAATCTCTCAAGCAAGAGGTAATAGATAGGATATGTAGCCGCCGTTGCCAGAAGCATTACGAAGGTAACGGCAACGCCCATGCCCGTTGCGGTGTCCGTCTTTTTGGAAACGCCCAGAAAAGGGCAGATTCCGAGAAACTTTGTGAGAACGTAGTTATCAACCAGAATAGAGGAGAAAATTATAAAAAGCAAGGACTTAATCATTTATTTCCGCCTCCTTTTCCTCGGCACAGCCGCCGTCTTTATTCTTCATTGAGCAGAAAGCCGCCGAGGGACAGCCGCCGCACCCCAGCTCTTTTTTGGGCTCTTTCTTTGTGAGAAAGTTCACCAAGGCGATAAGCACGCCGAACACGAAAAATCCTCCGGGTGAGCTTACCAGTATGGGTATTTTGAAATTGCAGATAACAGGAATTTCGTAGCCCAGCCATGTGCCGTTACCGAATATCTCACGGATAGACGACATACAGAGAAGTGCGAAGGTAAAGCCCAGTCCCATTCCCAGACCGTCCACGGCGGAATCGAACACCGTATTTTTATTGGCGTACATTTCCGCACGTCCCAGAATAATACAGTTTACCACAATAAGGGACAGGAACACGCCAAGCGCTTCGTACAAATCGGGCACAAATGCGTGCATAAGCATTTCAACGACAGTTACAAAGCCTGCGATAATTACGATATAGCAGGGAATTCTCACCTTATCGGGGATAACCTTGCGAAGTGCGGATATTGCCATATTGGAGCACACAAGCACTGCCGCCGCCGCAAGTCCCATGCCGAAGGCTTTTGAAACGCTGTCGGTAGTGGCGAGGGTGGGACACGTGCCCAAAAGGAGTACCAGCGTGGGGTTTTCCTTTATAATGCCTTTAATAAAGTTTTTCCAAACAGACATCACTTTTCCCCTCCGATCATTTCAAGCGTTGTGAACACGTCCGCCATGGCGTCTCTGAATGCGGTGGAAGAATAGGTTACCCCGCTTTTAAGGTCAATAGTCCCGATCGTATCGCCGTCGGCGCCGATATAGGTTTTAGGGTATGTATCCTTGCCGAAATCCTTTGTTTCGGAGTATCCTGTCAGAAGAACGTCAATTATCTTTCCGTCAGCTCCCACCGCCACGGTAAAGGTCATGGGATTTGAGGAATAGGAGGATTCGGTGGACACCGCAACGGCGTAGCCCGTGTTATTATTATCACGGTAAACGGATTTTACCGTTTTGGGAGCTTCTGCGGGAAGCGTAATCTCCGTAAAGCTCTCCGCCTCGGGCATTACGGCTTTCAGGGAGTCCTGCACCTTTTTATCGTCGTTTTCCTTAATTACGGGGTCGGTAATAAAATTCACCGCCGCCATAAGAATTGCAACAACGAGGCAGATAGAGGACAGCACTATTATGCTTTTAAGATTGTCTTTTTTCATTCTTACGCCGCCTCCTTTACTGCTCCGAAAGGCTTATGCGCCGTAAGCTTTGATATATAGGGGGTTAAAATATTCATAAACAGAATGGAAAAGGAAACGCCCTCCGGATATGTGCCCCAGTAGCGGATAGCAAAGGTTATAAGTCCGCAGCCCAGGGCGAATATGACCTTGCCCCACGCTGTGGGGGGAGAGGTTACGTAATCTGTAGCCATAAAAATCGCACCCAAAAGAAGTCCGCCGGAAAGCACCTGATATACTGCGGCGTTAAGGTCTCCGCCGATTATAAGATACAGTCCGAACACAGTTCCCACGTAAATTACGGGAATATGCCATGTGATAACACGGCGGACGAGAAGATATACAAAGCCGATGATAAGTGCTATGGCGCAGGTTTCGCCCAGAGAGCCGGCACGCTCGCCCACAAGCATCTGCGAAAGAGTGGGAAGCTCTGACATCTCTCCCTTTGACAGGTGCACAAGAGGGGTTGCAAAGCTGTTAAGATCAACAGCTTCAGCACTTCGGGGGGGCACATAGCTTGAAAGGGTGCTCTGGAACGAAAGAAGCATGGCAACTCTCGCCGCAAGGGCGGGGTTTACGAAATTATATCCTATTCCGCCGAAAAGCTGTTTTACCACCACAATGGCAATAAGGCTTCCCACTATTGCCTGCCATTCGGGAATATCCACGGGAAGGTTAAAGGCAAGCAGCATTCCCGTAACCACCGCCGACAGGTCAGTGATTGTAAGGTCTCTTTTTGTTATCAGCTCAAATATAAGCTCGCCCAGAATACATGAAAGCACGCAAACTGCGGTAATATAAAGGGCACGGAAGCCGAAAAGCCATATGGACGCAACCAGCGCCGGAAGCATTGCGATTATTACGTCAAGCATAATACCCGAGGTGCTGACGGCGCTCCTGATATGAGGAGAAACGGAAATATTCAGCTTTTTCATTTCTTTTCCTCCTTCTTTGCCGCCTGTTCTTTAAGCCACGGCATAAGCTTTGCCTTTGCCAGCTTATTCTGCTGAACAAGGGGACGTTTTGCGGGACACACAAAGCTGCAGCAGCCGCACTCCATGCAGAGATTTGCTCTCTGACGGTATAGCTCCTCCATGTTGTCCTCGTTAAGAGCCGCGGCTATTGCCACGGGGGCAAGCCCGAAGGGGCACGTGTTGGTGCATCTTCCGCAGCGAATGCAGTTTGTAATTTTCGGCGGTCTTGCGTCCTTTTCGTTAAGGGCAATCAGTCCGTTAGTCTGCTTGAGCACGGGGGCGTTCATATCCGCCACGGAAATTCCCATCATGGGACCGCCGTACAGAACCTTTGCAGGCTCCTGTGAAAACCCTCCGGCAAACTCGAACACGTCGCAAACGGGAGTGCCGATAGGGGCGATTACGTTTTTAGGCTCTTTAACCGCCGAGCCGTCAACGGTGATGCACTTTTCCACAAGGGGCATACCGGTTCTTATGTAAGAGGCGATTGCCGCAAGCGTTGTCACATTGATAACTATTACTCCTGCGTCCATAGGGAGCTTACCTTCCTTTACCACTCTGCCCGTGGTATGGTAAATAAGCACTTTTTCGCCGCCCTGAGGGTAAACGGAGGGGAGCGGCATTACGCTGACGCCCTCGTGTTCACTGCAAAGCTCACGCATTTTTGCGATACACTGGGGCTTATTTTTTTCAATTCCGATAATGAACCTTTTTACGCCCAGATATTTGCGGATAAGCTCAATACCCTCCGCCATATCGTCGGCGCGGTCTATCATGGTTCTGGTGTCTCCCGTAAGGTACGGCTCGCACTCGGCGCCGTTTATAACTACATACTCTATTTTGGACAGGTCCTTTACCCCCAGCTTTACCGCCGTGGGGAAGCCTGCGCCGCCGAGACCTACCACGCCGCTGTTTCTGACAGCTTCGATAAAGGAATCAAAATCGGAAACCTCCGGAGGCGCAATTGAGGGGTCGGGAGTTCCCAGCCCGTCGCTTTCAATGACCACCGTGGGAACGAATGCTCCCCCCGCCTGCAAGGTGGAATCTATTTTTTTGACTTTGCCGGAAACGCCGGAATATATGGGGGAGGAAACAAAGCCTCCGGCTTCTGCAATCATGGTACCCACAAAAACCTCGTCTCCCGCCTTGACAACGGGCTTTGCAGGTGCGCCGATGTGCTGGGTCACGGGATAGAACGCCGTTTTGGGGGACGGCATTCTTACGGGTGCCGACTCCGCCGTGTTCTTTCTGTGAGGAACATGTATACCGTGTAAATGGGACATTTCTCTTTTCCTTTCAAAGAAATAATAAAAAAAGCATATCATTATTAATTATATACGCAAATTTTCAAAAGTCAATTCCAATGTTCCTTTTGGGCGAAATCAGATGATTTTTATTAAAAAATATGAAAAATGAGGGGAATTTCACGGTTGAAAAAAATTCTGTTCGGTGGTATAATTAACTGCTATTACAAATAAAGGATCACATCATGGACATTTTACTGAAATTATCCGAAGAAACAGGCATTAAGCTCTCGCAAATCGAAGCCGCAGTAAAGCTTTTGGACGAGGGGAACACCGTTCCCTTTATCTCCCGTTACCGCAAGGAGGTTACGGGGGGGCTTGACGACACCGTTCTCCGGGAGCTTTGCGACAGGCTGGGATATTTGCGCAACCTTGAGGAAAAGAAAAACGACGTTAAAAACCTCATTGACGCTCAGGGCAAGCTCACTCCCGAACTGATTGAAGCTATTGACGATGCAGAAACCATTACGGAGGTTGACGATATTTACCGTCCCTACCGTCCCAAAAGAAAGACACGTGCAAGCGTGGCAAAGGAAAAGGGCTTGGAGCCTTTGGCAGACCTTATTCTTGAAATGCGGAAAGCTTACGAGCCTTCCTTGGAGGAAATCGCCGCAGGCTTTATTGACGAGGAAAAGGGAGTTTTGACCGCCGAAGAAGCTTTGATGGGTGCAAAGGACATTATTGCCGAGGGCGTTTCAGACAATGCGGAGCTTCGCCGTGAGGTTCGCCGTCTCACCTTTGCAAACGGAATTATCTCCTCAAAAAAGGCGGGCGAGGGAGACAGCGTTTACGAGCAGTACTACGATTATTCCGAGCCGCTGAAAACCGTTCCGCCCCACAGAATTCTCGCCATGAACCGAGGCGAAAAAGAGGAAATGCTGAAGGTTTCCGTTACGGTGGGAACCGATATTATTCTGAATTATCTGTTTTATAAGGTAATTACAAACCACAAATCCCCTGCCTTCAAGTATATGGCGTCCGCCGTATGCGACAGCTACGACAGGCTGATTGCGCCCTCTATTGAGCGTGAAATCCGCTCCGATCTTTTTGACAGCGCATCTGAATCTGCCATAAAGCTTTTCTCGGAAAACCTTAAAAACTTGCTGATGGCGGCGCCCCTTAAAGGAAAAACCGTTCTGGGCTACGACCCCGGATACCGCACGGGCTGTAAGCTGGCGGTGGTTGACAAGACGGGAATGGTGCTTGACACGGCGGTTATTTACCCCACAAAGCCCCACGAAAAGATAGAAGAAAGCCGCAGGACAGTTCTCCGTCTTATTAAAAAATACGGCGTTGACGTGGTTTCCATAGGAAACGGCACGGCGTCCGCCGAAAGCGAAATGTTCATAGCGGACACCTTAACGGAGTGCCCCGACACGAAATATATTATTGTCAGCGAAGCGGGTGCGTCCGTTTACTCCGCTTCAAAGCAGGGCGCAGAGGAATTTCCCGATTTTGACGTTACCCAGAGAAGCGCAGTTTCAATAGCCCGCCGTCTTCAGGACCCTCTTGCGGAGCTTGTTAAGATTGACCCCAAATCCATAGGCGTGGGTCAGTACCAGCACGACATGAAGGAAGCAAGGCTTGACGAGGCTCTTACGGGAGTTGTGGAGGACTGCGTAAACAATGTAGGCGTTGACCTTAACACCGCCTCCTATTCTCTCCTTTCCTACATTTCCGGAATAAATCTTACCGGAGCTAAAAATATCGTCAAATACCGTGACGAAAACGGAGAGTTTAAGAAGCGTTCCGACGTTACAAAGGTGCCCCGCATAGGTGCGAAGGCATATGAGCAGTGCGCAGGCTTTTTGCGTGTTCCCGGCTCAAAGGAGATACTTGACAACACGGGAGTGCACCCGGAATCCTACGATGCGGCAAAGGCATTGCTTAGCATGTTCGGATACACCGCAGAGGACGTAGAAGCCGGGAATCTCACCGATCTGCGCCGAAAGGTAATTTCCTCGGGAAGTGCCGAGGTTGCGGAAAAGCTGGGAATAGGCGAGCCCACGCTTCTTGACATTATCGGCGAGCTTGAAAAGCCGGGACGTGACATTCGTGACACGCTTCCCCCTCCGGTGCTCCGTGAAAAGGTAATAGAAATTAAGGACCTTACCCCCGGCATGGTAATGAAGGGCACTGTCCGCAATGTTATAGATTTCGGCGCATTCGTTGACATAGGCGTTCATCAGGACGGTCTCGTTCATGTGTCCGAAATTTCCGACAGGTTTATACGCCACCCCTCCGAGGTGCTTTCCGTAGGCGATATTGTCACCGTGAAA
>JAQXKW010000016.1 GCA_029010655.1 Clostridia bacterium
CCGCTGGCTCACGCTCCCTATACCTTTAACCCTGCGTCTGCAGAGGAAAGAATATGGACATATTCCAGAGACTCCATGCTTGAGGACTTGGAGGTTTTGGAGGATATTCCCGGCTCACTTTATAATTTTCATCCCGGGTGCCACGTGGGAATAGGCGCCGAGGCGGGAATTGCCAATACGGCGAGACTTCTCAATGAGGTTATAACGCCCGGACAGGGCACTACGGTGCTTATTGAGACCATGGCGGGAAAAGGCTCGGAAATCGGCAAGACCTTTGAGGAGGTGCGGTCGATTATAGACGGTGTGGACGAGGACAAGAGAGCCCATGTGGGAGTGTGCCTTGACACGTGCCACGTTTCCGACGGCGGGTATGATATTGCGGGAGAAACCGAACAGACCTTAGACCTGTTTGATGAGATAATCGGGCTTTATCGCCTCCGTGCCGTACATCTGAACGATTCAAAAAATCCGCTGGGCGCCGCAAAGGACCGCCACGAAAAAATAGGCGAGGGCTTTTTGGGACTTGAGGCGTTCCGCAGAATAATCAACGAGCCGAGAATTAAAAAACTGCCGTTCTACCTGGAAACACCCAACGAGCTGGACGGCTATGCGAGAGAAATAGCACTTCTGAAGTCCATGAGAGAGGAATAAGAGAAAAGAGCTGTGCCGTGGCGGCACGGCTCTTTTAGCGGCTGGCTGTCGGCGGCTTTGGACTGACGAACAGCGGACAGACGGGCGATTTTGGGCTGATGATTGGTGATTATACGGCGGCGAAATCGCACAGGGGGATGCATTTGCATCCCCCTGTCATTGCGAGGACGGCACTATGCCCGTCTCGCAATGACAGATTAAGTGCATTGCATAGACGTGAGGAAACAGCAGACCCGTAGGGAGCCGTCGCCGCCCACAACGCCCTTGTCGAAGAAATCGGGGTATTTCTCACTCCATTCCTGCCACATCTGGTCAAGAGAGCAGTCCGCCTTTTCACGGCTCTGCGTGGGATATATGTATCCCATCAGCCCCCGGCTGAAGGTCTGCCAGTTGCCGTAGGCGTTCTTTATCTCCTGAAGCTGATATTCGTCGATAAATACCTTTGTGCCGCGGATTTCGTGCAGTATGTACTGCGCCCTCTCGCTGCGCTGCTTTTTCACCTCCGGCAAAATAAATTCCGCCGCCTTCATAGCCATGTCCCGGGAAACCTCGTCGTTAAAAACGTCCTCGCCTCCCATTCTTGCGGCGTTTACAATCTGCTCAAGGGTAGAAGCAACGGTGTCCCGGTTCTCCGCCGTCTTTTTTATCCCGAACAGATCCATTATCTCATACGCATGATACACCGCGCTCCGCCCGGACTTGCGGGAATAGCGAATGTCCGGATTATTCCTGTCAAAGGTACCGATATTGTCCGTTGCGGATTTGATTTGTGCGGAATCCTTAATAACGATACTCAATCCACGGCTTACCGGTTTTCCGTTTATCAAGTCCCCGCCCTCGTCAAGCAAAACAGCATCATATCCTAATTCAGGATGCTCGTCAAGATAATCGCTTATATCGTATCCGTCAGTCCAGTCGGGTAATCCCGTGTCCTGTAATTCTCCGAGACCGTACTCAGAACGAATACTTTCGAAAATTTTCCTTGCTTCGGCGTTTCTTGTATCAAAAATTTTATCAGCCCTGAGATATACTGCATACAGTGATTTGTCGTTTCCGCGCTCTGTATATCTCTTGGCATACGGCTTGTTTTCGGTAAAATACTGCCAGTCTCTGAAAACAGTAAATCCGCCGCCTTTCTTCGAACCGTGATAAAACACCTTCGGTGTACCGTCTTCGTTAAGAAACAAGGGATTAACCGGCTTGGGCTCAAAATACACGGGATTTGAACTTTCTGCCTCATAATCTTTGTCATGTTGCTTGACGAACTCAAAAATTTGTGCTATACTAACAGTAGCATCAGCCGAGGTAGCATCGCTACGAGGGGTAGATTCTCTGGGAACAGAGAAGAAACCCATGTCGGTTGATGCTTTTTCTATTCTCGTTAAATAGAATTTATGAGTGTTACCGAGTGTTTCTGCCACATAGAGTTTAGCGAGTCCTTTTGTGCCGTCCACGATCACAGGGCAATACATATGATGCATAAACACCGCATTCTTGCCAAGTCGTTTGCTCGGTTCGGTAACAACTACGGTATCAAGCAAAACTGCATTTGTAAGCATTTTATCTATATCTGCAAGCGAATGATAACTATCTGACCATTTGTGCTCTTTGCTTGAAGTTTCATCGATTCCGTCAGCGTTACTTTTTATAGTCCACTTTGTATCTTTGTTATAAAAATCTCCTCGAGGAATATCTTTTCGTTCAAGTGATTCAGCCTTTACTGTAACAAAACGTATCTGCGTTTTGTCGTCATGCGCTCTCCAATCCCCGAACCACGCACGGAAAAAAGGCGATCACGTTCCCAGCTCCTTATAGAACTTATACGCCCATTTCTGCGCTTTTTGCAAGTCTTCCGAAGTAAATTTGCTGACGCTTTTTCTCTCTATACTTCTAAGCAAGCTCACGTCTGCAACAGTTATAGGCTTGTCATATTCCGCATACTGCTCGCTTTTCCCGCTATACTGCACCTTCTCCCCCTTGGGAGTTTTTTTATTTTCGGCAGATTTTGTATTCTCTCCCGAATTCGCCGCATTACTGACAACCTCGAAGGTATTTTTTGCAACCGTTTTGTAAACCTCCGCAAGCTCCGTGTAGAAATCGCTCATCAGCCTCGCCTCGTCGGAATTCCCCCACTTGTCCCCGGCGAGCTTTTTAATGGCGTTTTTCAGGCGGTTAAGAAAGTCCTTGAAAACCTTCATTATCCCCTTAAAGGTCTCCTTATGCTCCTTTGCAAATTCAAAGAGCACGTCGGTCTTTTCCAGCA
>JAQXKW010000017.1 GCA_029010655.1 Clostridia bacterium
GACAAAACCCCTAAAGGGGCGCCGAAAGGTTTGCCGACCGCATTCCCTTTTCCGGCAACCCCTAAAGGGGTTTTATCTTATGCCTTTGTATTCTTGCAACCCGTAAACGGGTCAACATACTCCTTTATCGTCATTTGATCCAGTTGCTCATCCTCTATTAGTTGGTTCCTTATGTATTCCTGTATCTGCTTTTTATTGCGTCCTACTGTATCTACATAATACCCTCTACACCAAAAGTGTCTGTTCCCATATTTGTACTTTAGGTTAGCGTGCCGGTCAAATATCATTAAACTGCTTTTCCCTTTCAAGTACCCCATTACCTGCGACACGCTGTATTTCGGCGGTATGCTTAGCAGCATATGTATATGGTCGGGGCATAATTCTGCTTCTATTATCTCTACACCCTTTTGCTGGCATAGTTGTCTCAGTATCTTCCCTATATCCACTTTTATTTCTCTGTATATTACCTGCCTCCTGAATTTTGGTGCAAATACAATATGGTATTGACATCTGTGTGTTGTATGGTCTAAACTGTTTATGTCCTTATCTCTCACGATAAGACCTCCTTGTTTTTTAGTTGTGTGGTCGGCAAACCACTTCTATTTTAACAAGGAGTTTTTTCTTTGTCTACTTTTCCCATAGCTGTAAGCCTTTTATTCCCCCGGCGTAGCCGGGGGTTTACTTTGGCGAGCCAAGAAAACTGCCCGTGCCTTTCGGCACGGGCAGATGCCAGAGGTAAATCTCGAATTATCTATCCGTCAGCTTCCACTTTGTGCATATAAAGGAGGGAAGCCAGTCGCCTGTCATAGGCTGATAGTATACGGTAATCAGCGAGCCGTCGGGCAGCTCCGCCGTGGCAGGATATCCCAAATCACCGCCGGATGCGCTGTCATCTATAATGTAGTCCTCCTCCCACGTCTCGCCGAAGTCATAGGAAACTGCGGCTCTCTCTGCCCAGTGACCGTCACGTCTGTCGCCGTAGGAGCAGATAACCGCGCCCTTTGATGTAACAAACAGATGAGGAGGAAGCCCTGTGCAGTCAACGCTTTTGGGGTCGGACCAGGTCATGCCGCCGTCGTCGGAAAACGTGGTATAGCAGGTATCCCTGGGGTCAAAGGGCTCGGGGCGGCAATGTACGCGCATGGCGCCTAAAAGTCTGCCGTTGGGAAGCTCAACCACGTGTGGCTCGTGAACAAAGTCGCAGATATCATAGTTGTTTTCCTTGATAACAGCATTGTTTACAAGGTCGGAGGGGTGGGGAACAACGCCGCGCTTCTCCCATGTGTGTCCGCCGTCCGTTGAAGCGAAGCAGATGATTCTGTGCTCATCCTCGCCGCAGTCGCCGTTTTGCGCACGCCCCAGATATATCAGCGTGCCGTCCTTTGTAACGTTGGGACCGTGGGGGGCAGAAACAGGCACGCGGATTCGGTCTGACCAGGTCAGACCGTAGTCCTCGGAGAGGGAAACGTAGGAGCCCTCCTCCAAATCTTTTTCATCCATGTAGTTGTAGGTATCTCCCCAACCCTTATACATGGATTTTCTGATAGGATCCAGCCACTCGTATTCCTGAAATCTTGCAAAATTTTCGTGGTCTTTTTCGGAAAACCAGGAGAGAAGCATTTTTCCGCCTCCCATATTTACGATGCCGGCGTCGCGGTCGTCAAGCCATGAGTCCTGAACGATTATGGGCTTTGACCAGGTTTCGCCGCCGTTAAAGCTGACGAACATCAGGTCCTTTCCTGCGGGGCAAACGTGCTCCATTCTGTGCCCGGAGCAAACTGCGTAAACTACGCCCTTCTCGTTAACGCAAACGGAGGGCCACCCGTGGTGCTTAAACAGATTCTGAGTAACGCGGTCAATGACGATTCTCTTTCCCTGCGCGTTGATTTCTTTCATAGTGCTTCACCTTTCAAAAACAGCGTCCGCTGTGTGTTTTACACAGTGTATCATATAAATCCGCCTATTTCAAGATAAAGATTAAAATATCCGAATTCTATTTACATACGCAGTTATTTGTGGTAAAATCAATATGAATAAAAATGTCATGAGGAGACTTGATTATGGATAAATATAATAACACATACTGCAATCCCATACCCCTGCCCGATTACCCCGTGGGACGGTGCGGCATACAGGACGGCGCCGAATACAACTGGAGAGAAACCGCCGACCCTACGGTGCTTTATGAGGACGGAAAATGGTATCTCTATTCCTCCTGCGGAATGGTATACTGGACGGAGGATTTTCATACATGGCAGCACATGAAAATGGAGCCCTACGACTGTGGATATGCGCCTACCGTTGTAAAGCATAAGGGCAAGTTTTATCTTTGCGGAAGCCTTTCCGATTTGTTTGTGTCGGACAGCCCTACGGGACCCTTCAAAAGCATGGGCGATTTCCGTCTGCCCGACGGCTCAAAGCTTCTTCGGTGCTATGACCCTATGGTGTTCTCCGACGACGACGGCAGACTTTACCTCTATTACAGCACGGGACAGCCTCTGATTTTGGGAGCGGAGCTCAGTTCCGACAACCCCACTCAGCTTCTCGGAGTACCCGAGGTAATGTTCCGCTTCAATCCCGACCACATTTGGGAGAGATGCGGAGAATATAACGAGGACGGCTGTATATGCTCCATGGAAGGCCCCTGGATGTATAAGAAAAACGGGATTTACTATCTTATATACTGCGCCCCCGGCACGGAGTATTCCACCTACGGTATGGGCGCATATAAGGGAACGTCCCCTCTGGGTCCTTGGGAATATATGAAAACAAGCCCCTTTACCTTAAAGCGTGACGGCGTGGTAAGAGGACCGGGACACGGAAGCGTTGTTGAGGGTCCCGGAAACACCCTTTGGGCGTTCTATACCACAACCATATGCTATCTGCACCCCATGGAAAGAAGAATAGGCTTTGACCCTATTTATATAAACGACGAGGGCGATCTGGTGTGCAGATGCGTTACTGAAACACCCCAGTGGGCGCCGGGCGTTATGCCCAACCCCGCCTTTGACAATGACGCAGGGCTTGTGTGCGTTACGGGCAGGAGAGTGCCGAGAGCGTCAAGTACCGCCCCCGGAAGGGACGCAGTATATGCGACGGACGAGGATCTTATGTCCTTCTGGCAGCCTGCGGACGGGGACGAAAAACCGACCCTTACAATTCCTCTGTGCTATTACGGCGTAGAGTGCGCCGCCGTGCGAATTATATGGCGCGACGTGGGGCTGTCCCTCAGACACGGGAATCTGCCCGGACCTATTAAGTATACCCTTGAACTGCGCGACAGCGAGCATGACGGTCCGTGGGTAACGGTGGTGGACAGAAGCGAAAGCGAGGAAGATTTTATCGTGGATTACAGAACCTTTGAGCCCATGCACGCAAACGAAGTGCGCCTTACCGTTTGCGGTGCTCCCGAGGGAATAAAGCCTGCGGTTATGAATATATCCGTATTCGGACGCTGGGAAGGAAAGAAAGACTGAAATGCATAATATTGATATAACAAAGACCTACTGCAATCCCACCCCTTTGCCCGATTATCCTTTAGGCAGAAACTGCTTCAGAGAGGGGTGGCCTCATAGGGCTGATTACAGAGAAACCGCAGACCCCACCGTTATTTTCGAGGACGGAAAATGGTACCTGTACCCCTCCTGCGGAATGGTGTACTGGACGGAGGACTATATCCATTGGAAGCATAAGAAAATGGAGCCGTACGACTGCGGCTATGCGCCTACGGTTGTAAAGCATAACGGTAAATATCTGCTTCTTGCCTGCTCCTCGGAAATGTATATTTCCGATTCCCCCTTGGGAGATTTTAAGTCCATAGGTCCCCTTATCGCCCCCGACGGCAGAGAGGTAAAGGTGGACGACCCCATGCTCTTTTCCGATACGGATGGCAGACTGTATCTCTACTGCGGCTGCGGCGGCGGGATAAAGGGCTGTGAGCTTGACAGAAACGAGCCTACGAAAATGCTGACGGAGCTTTCCGTTATGTTCGATTACGATACGGAGAACCACGTATGGGAGCGTATGGGCGACTGGAACGAGGACGGCTCTTACAGCTGGGTCGAGGGCGCATGGATGTATAAAAGGGGAGACACCTATTATCTCACCTACTGCGGTCCCGGCACGGAGTGGATTTCCTACGCCATGGGCGCATATAAGGGAAAATCTCCGCTGGGCCCTTGGGAATACATGAAAACAAGCCCCTTTATGGCAAAGCGGGACGGAATTGTAAAGGGTCCCGGTCACGGCTGTATTGTTGACGGCCCCGGAGGGACCGTTTGGGCGTTCTATACCTGCTGTATGTGCTACGGCGGAAAGTTCGAGAGAAGAATAGGCTACGACCCTGTCGGCTTTGACGAAAACGGAGATATTATTGCCACATCTGCTACGGAAATTCCTCAGCTTGCCCCCGGTGTGCTCCCTCACCCGGAGCTTGGCAATAATGCGGGAATAGTGCCCCTTACTCAGCACAGAGACCCTGTCGAGTCCTCCGCCGCCCCGGGACGGGACGGAATATATGCCACGGACGACAGTATGATAACATGGTGGCAGCCCTCGCCGGACGACCCTGAGCCTACCCTTACGGTAAACTTCGAGTTTGCGTCGGGCGGACTTGATATTTTCTCCGCAAGAATCATATGGCGCGACGTGGGGCTTAATATTAAGAAAAACTATATGGCAGGTCCGTTTAAGTATGTTATCGAGGCCATGGACAAAGAGGAAAAGTGGCATACGGTGCTTGATAAAAGCGATAATACGGAGGATATGAATATAGATTATCTTCCCCTTACCCATATGCGAGCGTTTGCCGTAAGACTGAGAATTTTGGGAAAGCCCGAGCATATAGAGCCGGGAGTTACAAATTTCACGGTATTCGGTAATTGGTATCCTGAAAAATAAAGAGGTAATATATGTCATTCAGAATAAAAGGCGGTATAATACCGGACGATCATAAATATACCGCTTCACTTCCCGTGGAAAGCATAACGGAGCCGGAATATGTTTCCATACCGCTCACACAGCACGTGGGCGTTATGTGCCGTCCGGTCGTTAAGTTGGGAGAAAGAGTCCTCCGGGGTCAGCTTGTGGGAGAAATCCCCGGCGGTCTGGGGTGCCCCGTCCATTCGGGCGTTTCGGGAACGGTAAAAAGAATAGAGGAATTCACAACGGACTCCGGCGGCATGTCCTATAAGGTAGTGGTGGAAAACGACAGGGAAAATATTCTCTCTCCCACGGTAAAGCCCTTCGGGAAAAAGCTGTCCGAGGCAACCTTTGAGGAAATAGTGTCCGTTATAAGAAATGCGGGAATTACGGGCATGGGCGGCACGGCGTTTCCCACCCACGCAAGACTTGTCGCCGCAAGAGGCAAGGTTGACAGAATAATCGTAAACTGCCTTGAAACGGAGCCGTTTTCCTGCTCCACCCACCGCCTTATTATGGAAAATGCCCCGGAGATTGTAGGCGGTGCAAAGATAATTATGGTGGCTCTGGGAGTGAGAGAAGCGTGGTTTGCCGTAAGCGACAGAAGCCGCGAGGAGATAAGGGAGCTTGATACGGTGCTGGGAGAGTCAAAGCTCATGTCGGTGCGAAAGGTCACTCCCAAATATCCGGCTGATTCGGAAAAACTGCTTGTCTATTCACTGACGGGTATTGCCGTCCCTTCGGGAAAATCCTCCATTGACGCAGGCTGTGCGGTGTTCTCCGCAGATACCTTAATGGCGGTGTACGAGGCCTTTTCCAAAGGGCTTCCCCTTTGTGAAAGAGTTGTCACCGTGGACGGCGACTGTATCGCCGAGCCTGCAAATTTCCTTGTTCCCGTGGGAACACCGGCGTCCCATCTTGTAAACTGCGCCGGCGGACTTTGCAGAAAACCCAAAAAGATAGTTTTCGGCGGACCCCTTGCCGGCAATGCCGCATGGGATATAGATTCCCCCGTAACAAAAAATACGAGAGCGCTGTTGGTGCTAAGCGATTTCTTTGACAGAGAGTCAAAGGACGCCCCCGTGTGCCTGCGGTGCGGCA
The DNA here is from genome assembly GCA_029010655.1 of Clostridia bacterium. Taxonomy (GTDB): domain Bacteria; phylum Bacillota; class Clostridia; order Oscillospirales; family CAG-272; genus Avispirillum. Next base: position 6,022 of record JAQXKW010000017.1, read on the forward strand.
GATGTGTGGACGCCTGCCCCATGGGGCTTATGCCCTTAAAAATAACCGAGGCGTACCGCCGCAGGAATATTGATGCCTGCGGGGCTCTTCACGCCGACGCCTGCGCCGAGTGCGGCTGCTGTACCTACGTTTGCCCCGGCGGCGTCCCAGTAACTCAGCTTGTTTCGGCGGCGAAAGCGTCAGTAATCGAGAAAAGGAGGAAAGCTGTTTCGGATAACGGCGAAAAAATATGACACAGTTTGGATTTCCGGAAAAACTCAGCGTTTCTCCGTCACCTCATGTAAGAACCCTTGATACGGTCAGAAGCGTAATGCTTGACGTGATTATTGGACTTCTGCCCGCTGCCGCTTGGGGAATATACATTTTCGGCATCCGTGCCCTGTGGATTCTTCTTATATCCGTGGGAACGGCGGTGCTGTCCGAAGTAATTTTTCAGCTCATAATGAAAAGGAGAGTCACCGCAGGGGACCTTACCGCCGCCGTAACGGGACTTATACTGGGACTTTCAATGCCCTCAGGAGTTGCCCTGTGGGTTCCCGCTTTGGGTTCTGTTTTTGCCGTAATCGTTGTAAAACAGCTTTTCGGCGGCACGGGGCATAATATAGTAAACCCGGCGATTTGCTCAAGAGTGTTTCTTATGCTCTGCTTTCCCGCAGAGCTGACCAAATGCGTAAGCCTGAAAACAGACATGCTCACATCGGCAACCCCTCTCGTTAGCCTGAAGGCGGGCGTTGTTCCTCAAACTTCACTGTTTGATTCAATAATGGGCAACGTGGAGGGCGCAATCGGCGAGGTGTCCGTAATCGCTCTGGGCGCAGGCTTTGTGTATCTTCTTTGCCGCAGGGTGGTAAAGTGGGAAATTCCCGTAACCTTTGTGGGGGTTGTTGCCCTGTATTCTCTCATGTTCCCCGTAACGGGGGATAACCCTGCGTCGCTTGCGTACGAGATAACCTCGGGCGGGCTTCTGTTCTGCGCATTTTTCGCCGCAAACGACTGGACCACCACGCCTGTTACCTCAAAGGGCAGGCTTCTGTTCGGTACGGGGTGCGGTATCGTCACCGTAATAATAAGATATTACGGCTCCTATCCCGACGGATGCGCATTCGCAATACTGATTATGAACCTTTTGGTTCCTTTCTTTGAAA
>JAQXKW010000018.1 GCA_029010655.1 Clostridia bacterium
GCAAAACACCATAGCTGTTTCCTGCGATTATCAGGAAATGCTCAACGAGGGCATGAAAACCGCATACTGCGGCGTTGAGGGCGCTTTTGCCTATATCGCCGCAAAGAAAATGTTCCCCACCTCCCGACTTTTCCCCTGCCCCGATTTTGCCGAGGCGTATGCGGGCGTTGAAAAAGGCATTTACGACTGCGCCGTGCTTCCCCTGGAAAACAGCTATGCGGGTGAGGTCGGAAACGTTATGGATCTTATTTTCTCGGGAGAGCTGTTTATTAACCGTGTTATTGAACTGCCCGTGCGCCACTGCCTTATTGCTAAAAAAGGCGTCCGCACACAGGATATAAAAAAGGTTATCAGCCACCCGCAGGCGCTTAATCAGTGCGCCGACTACATCAGGGACCACGGCTTTGAAACGGAGGGCGCAACCAACACCGCCGCCGCCGCAAAGTATATTTTGGAGTGTCCCGACCCTTCCGTCGCCGCTATCGCGTCTGAAGATACCGCCGAAATCTTCGGTCTTGCGGCGCTTGAAAAAGGCATTAACGACGCCGACAACAACACAACCAGATTTGCCGCAGTTTCCCGTGTGAGACACGTTCCCGATGCTGTAAAGCTCCGTGAAAACGAAAACTTTATTCTTGTTTTCACCGTTCAGAACAAGGCGGGTGCATTGGCGCAGACCCTTAATATAATCGGCGCTCACGGGTACAATATGAGAAGTCTCCGCAGTCACCCCATGAAAGGGCTTCAGTGGAATTATTACTTCTATATTGAGGCAGAGGGCAATATTGACAACGAAAACGGCAGATCAATGCTCAGGGAGCTTTCCGCCATTTGCGCAAGGCTGAAGCTTGTGGGCACGTTCACCGCCGAGGACAACCATGACATTTGACAAAGGCACAAAATTCTGCATTGTGGGCATGGGTCAGATGGGCGGCAACTATGCAAAGCTGCTTACCCAAAACGGTTTTGAGGTGGGAGGTATGGATATTTCACCCGAAGCCATTGAATATGCCAAGGAAAACGGCTTTATCAGCCACGGAAGATGCGAGGTTGACGGCGACTGGCTGAGGGATTTTGACGTAGTGGTGTTTGCCCTGTATCCGACAGCCTTTGAAAACTGGATACGTGAAAATCAGAAATATCTGAAAAGCGGTGCGCTGCTTACCGACGTTACGGGCGTTAAAGCTTGTATTATAAATAAAATCCAGTCCCTACTCCGTGACGATTTGGAATATATCGGCGCTCACCCCATGGCTGGGCGTGAAAAAAGCGGTATCAGAACCTCAAATCCCGAGGTTTTCCGCGGCGCAAACTATATTATAACCCCCACCGAAAAGAACACCGAAAGGGCTGTTGCGCTTTGCGCTGAGCTTGGCAGAATACTGGGCTTCGGCACAATTACTACCCTTTCCCCCCAAGAGCACGACTCAATGATAGCTTTTTTATCACAGCTTACGCACTGCATCGCCGTGGCATTGATGACCTGCCGCGACACCTCGGCAATGGCGGAATACAGCGGCGACTCCTTCCGTGATTTGACGAGAATTGCAAAGATTAACGAAAAGCTGTGGAGCGAGCTGTTTCTGCTTAATAAAGAGGAGCTGCTGCGCCAGATGACCCTTTTTGAAAAGAGCTTTTCTGAATTGCGGCGCACTATTGAGGAAGATGACAAAGAAGCTTTATGCGAGATAATGAAGTATTCCGCAAAGCAAAGAGAACTATTTGATAAAAGGAAGACTTAAAAATGAACATGGAATTCAGAAGAGAAATGCCTACGGCGAGAGTTATCAAGGAAATGTACCCTCTCTCCGACAAGGTCATTGAACAGAAAAAGAAAAACGACGAGGAAATAAGAAAGGTTTTCACGGGAGAGAGCAAAAGGTTTATCCTTATAATCGGACCCTGCTCCGCAGACCGTGAGGACGCAGTTCTTGACTACATGACCCGTCTCAGAGAGGTTCAGGAAAAGGTAGCCGACAAGATTCTCATTATCCCCCGTATTTACACCAACAAGCCCCGTACCACCGGCGACGGGTATAAGGGTATGCTTCATCAGCCCGACCCTGTCAGCGAGCCTGACCTTCTGAAGGGTCTGCTTGCAATCAGAAAGCTCCACACAACCACCATGGAGCAGACAGGCTTTTCCTGTGCGGACGAAATGCTCTACCCCGAAAATCATCAGTACCTGTCCGACTGCCTTTCATACGTTGCCGTGGGCGCACGCTCCGTGGAGAATCAGCTCCACCGCCTGACCTCAAGCGGACTTGATATTCCCGTAGGAATGAAAAACCCCACCGGCGGCGACCTTTCCGTTATGATGAACTCCATAACCGCCGCACAGCACAAGCATACCTTCGTATACTCCGGCTGGGAGGTTAAAAGTGCGGGAAATCTGCTCTCCCATGCGATTATGAGAGGTTATTCCAACAAGCACGGCCAGTCTATCCCCAACTATCATTACGAGGATTTGCGCAACCTTTGCGAGCTTTACGAAAGCAGCGGGCTTGCAAACCCTGCGGTTATCGTGGATACCAACCATGCAAACTCCGGCAAGAAATGGATGGAGCAACCCAGAATTGCAAAGGAAATTCTGCACAGCATGCGCCACAGCGAGGACATCGGAAGGCTTGTTAAGGGTCTTATGATTGAGTCCTATATTGAGGACGGAAACCAGAAGGCGGACGGAGACAAGTACGGTCTTTCCATTACCGACCCCTGCCTGGGCTGGGAAAAGAGTGAAAGAATGATTCTTGATCTGGCGGATCTTCTTTAATTTTATAAAGAACGAACAAGTGGGTACGCAAAGCATGCGTACCCACTTTTCTGATATAAATTGCGGTCGGCTGCTAGCGGCTGGCGGCTAGCGGCTAGTTGGCGGCTTCGCCGCCCACACCCCGCAGGGGTGTCATTGCGAGACGGGCGTGACGCCCGTCGTGGCAATCTCTACGAACGACTTGTGGCACTTTGACCGATGAACCGCACCCTACTTGTCATTGCGAGGGCGGCGTAACGCCGCCCGTGGCAATCCTTACTTATGATATTTCTCGTCTTGATGTAGAAGGCTTTCAGATTTCCTCTTTTCTCTATTTCGGTATCATAATGATGCCGAGGGGGAGTGAGTGAAAAACAAGCAAATTACAGCCGCCCCGACTTGTAAAACCGTTGGTAAGGATTGCCGAGGGTGCTTGCACCCCTGCAATGACACCATGCGGTGCAGTAGATAGACGAGGGGTGACAGCAGACCCGTAGGGCGGGGGCTTGCTCCCGCCGTTTTACTTGGATTTTGTGCCGTTCTTTATGGATAATAAACCACATGTTAATCTTGTTGACGGATATTCAGTATAAATCAAAAGAAACGGCGGGAGCAAGCCCCCGCCCTACGATATTATTAACGCATTTGCGCTGACGGAAGGTGCCATCAGAGCATACGTAGAGATTGCCACGGGGCGTTGCACCTCGCAGGCAGTTTCGCCGCCGCTAGCCGCTAGCTGCTAGCCGCTAGCTGCCAGCCGCTATCTTTCCCCTTTCACTTCCTTATTCTTCATCGTCTGCCCAGTAAAGGGCGCATCTTACGGCTTTGTGCCAGCCGTTTATGAGCTTTTCGCACTTCTCTTTTTCGCCCTGGGGTGCGAAAATCCTGTCGGTTGCCCTGTTTTTCAGTATTTCCTCTCTGTCCTGCCAAAAGCCTACCGCAAGCCCCGCAAGGTAACATGCTCCCAAAGCCGTAGTCTCCACGCAGGAGGGGCGGTGAACCTTGCAGTCCAGTATGTCCGACTGGAACTGCATGAGAAAATCGTTTCTGCTGGCACCTCCGTCCACTTTAAGCTCGGTTATTCTTATTCCCGAATCCTGCTCCATAGCCCGTGCTATATCATAGGTCTGATAAGCCATGGATTCAAGGGTTGCACGAACCAAATGGGCTCTGGAAAAGCCCCGGGTTACGCCCACAACGGTTCCTCTTGCGTTCTGGTTCCAATACGGGGCGCCGATGCCTGTAAATGCCGGCACAACGTATCCCCCTCCGCTGTCGGAAACGGACACGGCATACTGCTCGCTTTCCTCTGCCGAGGATATGACGCTGAGCTCGTCTCTCAGCCACTGAACTGCGGCGCCCGCCGCAAAAATACTGCCCTCCAGCGCATAATGAGGCTTTTCCTCGGTTCCTGCGGCGATAGTGGTTATAAGTCCGTTTTTGCTTTCAACGGGTGTATCTCCCGTATTCATCAGCATAAAGCACCCTGTGCCGTAGGTGTTTTTCATTTCGCCCTTTTCAAAGCAGCACTGCCCGAACAAAGCGCATTGCTGGTCTCCTGCGTCGCCCGCTATGGGTATTTCTCCTCCGTACAGGGAAAACTCCGTTTTTCCGAACAAATAAGAGGAGGGGCGAACCTTGGGCAGCATACATTTCGGAATATCAAGCAATGCCAGCAGTTCATCGTCCCACGTAAGCGTATGTATATTATATATCATGGTACGGCTTGCGTTGGTTCTGTCCGTAACATGAGCTCTTCCGCCGGTCAGCTTCCATATGAGCCACGTGTCAACGGTTCCGAACAAAAGCTCCCCGTTTTCTGCCCGCTTTCTCGCCCCCGGTACGTTGTCTAAAAGCCATTTGATTTTTGTACCCGAAAAATATGCGTCGGGCACAAGTCCCGTCTTTTTGCGGATAATATCCCCGTGGCCGCGCTTTACCAAACCGTCCACCGTTTCCGACGTTCTGCGGCATTGCCACACTATGGCGTTTGCTATGGGCTTTCCCGTGTTTTTGTCCCACACCACGGTGGTTTCCCTTTGGTTGGTAATTCCGATTGCCGCCACGTCCTTTGCGGTGATATTTATTTTTTTCAACGCCGCGCGGGACACCTCAAGAGTTGTATCCCATATTTCCTCGGCGTCGTGCTCAACCCAGCCCGGCTTGGGATATATCTGGGTGAACTCCTTTTGCACCGACGTTAAAACATTCCCTGACCTGTCGAAAATCAAGCATCGGGAGCTGGTTGTTCCCTGGTCAAGCGCCATTATATATTTCAAAGCGGCAGTCCTCCCGTTTTTGCAAGCCAGTTTTTAATGTCGGCGTAAACTGTGTCACGGTCAAGCTCGTTTAAGATTTCATGCCTGTCGTCGGCATACAGCTTCATCTCCGCTTTCTTTCCTGCGGCAATATATCTGTCGTAAGCCTTTTTCACGCCCTTGCCGCAGTTTCCCACCGGGTCGTCGGCTCCTGAAACAAGCAGCAGGGGACAGTCAGCCGTCTTTTCGATACTCGACTTTTTCTGAATATATTTTATACAGCTGAACAGATGGTAAAAGCCGTCAAGGGTGAAAATAAAGGAGCAGAAAGGGTCTTTTGCGTAATTGTCAACATTCTCCTGATTTCTTGAGAGCCAGTTTCCCTGCCCGTCCGCCTTTTCAAATCTTTTGTTTTGGGCAAACACCAAATCGTTGACAGCCTTCACCCGTGCCGTCCAGCCCTTGAAGCATGCAAGAATCTTACAGAGAGTCATTCCGAAATCAAGAGCAGCCGTGGGCTGTGAGCCGGTTCCCATAATAACGGTTCCGCAAAGTCCCTCGCCGTGGCGACTTATATAGTTTCGCACAAGAAACGAGCCCATGCTGTGACCCATGAGAAAATAAGGGACGTTTGGATATTTTTCTTCCGTTAAGGTGCGGAGGGTATGAATATCGGAAAGGACAAAGGAAAGCCCGTCGGGGTGCCCGAAATAGCCGAAATGCTCGCTGTCTGCGGCGGTTTTCCCGTGACCCAAGTGGTCGTTTCCCGTAACGTATATGCCGAAGCCGTTAAGATACTCCGCAAAAGGCTCATACCTTTCTATATACTCCACCATGCCGTGGCTTATCTGCAAAACTGCCTTGACCTCATTTTCCGGCACCCATTCCACGGCATGAATACGGTTCACGCCGTCCGCCGAGGGAAAATAAAACTCGTTTTTCATATAAAATCCTGCCTTTTTCGTAATTTCGGTGTGCTTCACCGATTTGCGGTTTGCGGCTTTGTTTGCAATAAGGCAAATACATCGGTGAATAGTTCGCTCATAATTCATTCTGTCTTTTATTAAGTTTACCATATTTCGGCATTGATTTCAAGGTTTAGGGAATTTTTCGGAAAACGGCGGGAGCAATACGGCGCCCTACGGTTTTGCCGAAGCCTTGCGTCTATGCACAGCACCCCATGGTGTCATTGCGAGGGGCAACGCCCCGTGGCAATCTCTACTGACAATTTGATGGCACCATCCGTTTCTACACCGCACAAAAACTGTCATTGCGAGACGGGCGTTGCGCCCGTCGTGGCAATCCTTACTGGCGATTATACAAGTCGGGGCATCTGTAATCTGCTTGCCTCCTACTCTCTACCCTCGGCATCATAATGATGCCGAAATAGAGAAAGAGGAAATCAAAAAGCCTTCTACATCAAGACGAGCAATATCGCGAGTAAGGATTGCCACGGACGGCATTATGCCGCCCTCGCAATGACAGCGCAGGTGCGGTGCAACGGTCAAAGGTGCCTTCAAATCATTCGTAGAGATTGCCACGACGGGCGTAACGCCCGTCTCGCAATGACACCCCTGCGGGGTGTGGGCGGCGAAGCCGCCAACCAGCCGCTAGCCGCCAGCCGCCAGCCGCTTTCCGCTTTTACCGAAATTTTCTATAATCATGCGCCGCCCTGCCTTCTTGACACAAAAGCCGAAATCTTATATAATTTATATATAGCCTACGACAGCAAAATGCCGTCAGGGCTTTTCAGGCAGTATTTTACGGAGGTAATTTAATGGAAAATTTAGGCTACTACAACGGCAAATACGACCTTATTGAGAACATGACCGTTCCCATGAACGACAGGGTTTGCTATTTCGGCGACGGCGTTTACGACGTCACCATGTGCAGAAACTACATTCCCTATCTTATGGACGACCATATTGACCGTTTTTACAGCAGTGCTTCCCTTTTGAAAATAGAAATACCCATGTCAAAGGAGGAGCTGAAGGAGCTTCTCTGCGACCTTTCAAAGAAACTGGACTCTCACGAGCAGATGATGTACTGGCAGGTAACGAGAGGTACCGCCGTCCGTTCCCACGCTTTTCCCGAGGGGGCAAAGGCAAATCTTTGGGTAACGCTTCGCCCTATGAAGGTAAAGGATATGAACTCACATGTTACGCTTATTACCGTTGAGGACACAAGATACCTTCACTGCAACATAAAAACGCTTAACCTTATCCCCAATGTTATGGCGGAGCAGGAGGCAAAGGAAAAAGGCGCTGACACGGCGGTGTTCCACCGCGGGGAATATGTTACTGAATGCGCACATTCCAACATTCACATTCTGAAAGGCGGCAAAATCATTACGCACCCTGCGGATAATCTTATTCTTCCCGGAATTGCAAGAAAGAATATTCTAAGGCTTTCCACACCTTTAGGCATTCCCGTTGAGGAGCGTGCTTTCACCTTGGACGAAATGTTCTCCGCCGACGAGGTTTTCGTTTCAAGCTCCACGGCAAACTGCATGAGAGTCACCGCCATTGACGGCAAAGCCGTCGGCGGCAAGGATTACGGAACTTTACACAAGCTTCAGGAAGCGTTCATGGACGATTATCTGAAAGCTACCGAAGCATAACTTATACGATTGTTAGCTTACTGAAAAGAGAGCAGTCTCGTTTGAGGCTGCTCTCTTTTTGTTATTTTTTCCAACTGATAAATCCGTAGCTGTCAAGAATCTGAAAATACTTTGCCAGCCGTTCATACAGGGGCTCTGCCTTTTCGCCGAAATGCTCGCCCACAATTTTTCCGATAGCCGCAAGGTCCTTTTCCCCGTCCATCAGCGGCCAGACAAAGCTGCCCATTTCGTCCAAGTGAACATAGCTGATTTTCGGCTTTTTCAAGAGCTTTTGCGCTATTCGGTTAAACGCACCTTTATTTTCGATTTCAAGGGTGACGGTTCCGTTTTCGTCACGGCTCCAGTTTATATCGCCGCGCCCTGTGGGGATTTTATCAAGATAATTGGCTTTTGACGCAGTTTTCTTTTTCATGTTACCTTTACTTTTCACGCTTTTTCCAGACGGTGAATTTCAGAAGGGTCAGAATAATTATTCCGAATAAAACTATGCCGCCGATTTGGGAAACTGCGGAAGGTATATACTTTGAAAGGTCGATCATCTTATCAAGTCCGAACACGGCAAGCAATGCCAGTGCAATTCCCACAAGTCCCTCGCCTGCGATCATTCCGGAGCAGAAAAGAATGCCGTCATTGACTATGCCCTCTTTTGTTTCCTTATCCTTCTTCAGCTTATCCATAACAAGACGGATTACGCCGCCCACCATAATACATGCGTTAAGCTGAACAGGCAGGTACACGCCGATTGCAAAGGGCAGAACGGGAATTCCTATAAGCTCTACCGTAACTGCTATAAACACACCGATAAACACAAGCGCCCAAGGCAGATTTCCGCCCATTACGCCTTCTATTATCAGCTTCATAAGGGTTGCCTGAGGTGCCGCCAGCTCATCTGTGCCAAATCCCCACGCGCTGTCAAGGAGATAAAGGGTGAAGCCGATTGCCAAGGCGGAAGCTATAACGCCGACAACCTCGCCTATCTGCTGTTTTTTCGGAGTTGCTCCCAACAGAAAGCCCGTTTTCAAATCCTGCGAGGTATCGCCGGAGATTGCGGCGATAATACATATTATGGAGCCGATGGCGATTGCGCTGCACATGCCCGCAACGCCGCTGCTGCCCGTAAATTTAAGAATAAGTGTGGAAATAAGGAGAGTTGCTATTGCCATGCCGGAAACAGGGTTATTACTGCTTCCCACCAGTCCCACCATACGGGAGGAAACGGTGGCAAAGAAAAATCCGAACACCACGATGATTGCGGCACCGATAAAGCTTACGGGAATGGCGGGAATAAGCCATATTGCAAGCGTCAGCACCAAAACGGCGATTATTACGAATTTCATGTTCAGGTCCTTTGAGGTACGCTCTCCGGACGTATTTCCTGCGCCGCCTATACTTTTCATTGCTCCCGCAAAGGTTTTGACAATAAGGGGCAGGGACTTAATAAGGCTGATAATTCCGCCTGCCGCAAGAGCGCCTGCGCCGATATATCGGATATAGGAGCTCCATATTGCGCCGGCGCCGCCTGCGGCGTACATCTCGCCGATTGTTGACGTGCCGGGATAAAGGATTGCGTCCGCGCCGAACAGGACGATTATGGGAATAAGCACCAGCCAGCTAATGACGCCGCCCGCAAACATATATGATGAAATTCTTGCGCCGCAGATATAGCCAACGCTCATAACGGCGGGATAAATCTGCGTTCCGATTTCTCCGGCGTAGCCCTTTACCCTGAAGGAAACCTCGCCGGAAACCACCTTCAAGCCGTCAATAATAAACTTGAAAAGCGCCGCAAAGCCCATGCCTGCAAAAACGGTGGACGCATTTGCTCCGCCCTTCTCTCCTGCCAAAAGAACCTCCGCACACGCCGTTCCCTCGGGATAAGGCAAGGTGCCGTGCTCCTTAACGATAAGGGCGTTTCTGAGAGGAACCATAAAGAACACTCCCAAAAGACCGCCTATCAGGGCAATAAGTGTGATTTCAAGAAGGCTCGGCTTTGAGGTTTTTCCCTCTGCCGCCCACAAAAACAGCGCCGGCAAGGTGAAAATTGCGCCTGCCGCCAGAGATTCGCCCGCAGAGCCGATAGTCTGGACAATATTACTTTCCAGAATGGAGTTTCTGCGCATTATAATGCGGATAACTCCCATTGCAATAACGGCGGCGGGGATTGACGCCGAAACCGTCATGCCCACACGCAGTCCCAGATAGGCATTAGCCGCGCCGAACACCACCGCAAGGATAATACCCATCACAATTGAGGTTACCGTAATTTCCGGAGTTATCTTCTCCGCAGGAATATACGGCTTAAAATCTTGCTTTTTATCCATAAAAACTCCTATCCGTCAAACAAAAGCATAAGGTTTGACAAAAATCTGCGACTATTATATCACATATTTTGACTTTTTTCAACATGGGATTTTCAAACAGTTAATTTTTTATTCAAAAATTTCCGATTTTTTCGGGCAACAAAAAGCTGCGCCGAAAATATGGGCTTCGGCGCAGCTTTCGTTTATTTGCAGAATTAATTGTTCACTCCGTGGTGCATTCCGGGTGAAGAAGGAGTAAGCGGCAGGAACGTATAGCCGTTTGCAAGTCCCCAGTTGATTATCTTTTCTACGGCGTTTACGCTGAAATCCTTAGTATCGTGCTGGAGCACTACGGAATTCTTTCTTCCGTTACAGCCGTTTATAACATTCTGATAAACCTGTTCTGAGCTGGTGGTTTGTCCTGCGTCGCCGCTGGACACGTTCCAGTCAAAATACTGGTACCCTTGGTCGGTGACGGACTTAGTCAGTCTTGTCATAATTCCGGGGCAGATTTTACTGACCATATTGGAGCTTCCTCCGGGGAACCGCATAAGGGTTGTCCTTTTGCCAGTTTTTTCGGCAATAATATTGCCCATTTTATTAAAGTCGGCGAAATATGCGTCATCGTTTGCGTATATTTCGCTATACACATGGGACGCAGTATGGATGCCCACGCTGTGACCCTCCTTAAACTCCCTCGTTATTATATCCGTATTCTGGTTTGTAACAAAGAAGGTGACCTTGACGTTATATTTTGCAAGCACGTCCAAAAGATGCGGGGTGTACTGGCTGGGTCCGTCATCAAAGGTAAGATAAATATACCGTCCCTCTCCCCCGTCTCCGCCGGAGGGAGCCTGCGGTCTTGCCTTTACGTTTACGGTTCTTTCGGCGCTTGCGGCGTTGCCGTAGGCGTCCTTTACCGTATATTTAAGGGTATAGGTTCCGGCGATATATATATTTACCGTGCCTTCAACCGTTACACGGTCGGAAATATCTCCGTCCTCCTTATCGGTTGCCGTGCAACCGGGGTCAGTAAAGGCGTCCCCTGCGTTCAGGGTAATTTCGGCGTCTCCCTGAAGCGTTACCACGGGGGGATTTACGTCCTTATAGTTTATTTTTCTTTCCACGGTGGTCACGTTGCCGGAGGAGTCCTCAACGGTATATTTTATAATATTGCCCTCTCTTGTTTTTGTGACCTTATCGGTTATATCTCCGTCCACGTTATCGTGGGCGGTATAGCCCTCCTCCACATATTCCTCACCGTAAAGGGTTACGGACTCCGGATCGGTTTTAAGTTCAATGACGGGGGCTACGCCGTCTCTCACTACAACGGTTCTTTCCGCATAGCCCTTTGCCAGCAAATACTTAGCCGTATATTTTATCGTATATTTTGAGCCGGGCACGGAGGAATCCACCTTACCCTCCGTTTTTACGGTAAGGGAATGGGGCGTCTTGAAAAGGACTGAGCCGTGCGCCTCTGCCACGGCGCCGGGCTCCTCGTATTTTTCGCCCTCCTCAAGAATGATTTTATCGTCTCCGTTGAGAGTTACCGTTACCGTCCAGCGGTTTATTACAAAGATAAACAGCAAAATCATGGCTATTGCCGAAAGTACTGCGGAAACTATTACAATCGTTGTTATATTTTTATCTCTGCGCTTTTTAGCAGTTAATTTATTACTCATTTCAGTGTTGCTCCAATATATTTGTTAACACCTTAATTATAATATCCGCACCCGCAAAAATCAACATGTTTTTTACAAAATACGAGGCTTTTTTACAATTTATTCACGGGTGTTGTCAAAGTGAAAGGGGCGGCCTTGCCCAAGTGTTCTAAAGGACACTTGGGCAGTTTTATTCGCCTTTCGGCGAGTGATATTGCTAAAGCAGTTTTATTATGCTACGCATAGTTATATTGCCTGCGGCAGTTTTTCGGCGAATAAAATATCACTGAAACCGCAGGTTTCAATATCACGATTGCCGTCGGCAAGCATATCACTCTTTGCGAAGCAAAGAATATCACTGCAAAAACTACCCGAAAAACAGCTTTGTTTTTCTCTTTTTCGGGTAGTATTATCGTATACTGTTACAAGCAGGGATTTTGTGTGCAAAATTTCTTTAAGTTTTGATAACTGTCCTTAAGAAACCTGCTCCTTCCCGCCCCTTATTTTATGTGAATTTTCGGGGGAATATTATTTCCTTCAGCCGCCGAGAATTATCCTTTTCAGCATTACCGAATCTACGGCATTTATCTTTCCGTCACCGTTCAGATCGGCGAATTTCATATAATCGGCGGAGCTTAATGTCCCTATGATTATCCTTTTAATCATAAGTCCGTCGGCAACATTCACTTTACCGTCGCCGGATATGTCGCCGGGGACGGCGTTGGGGTCATAATTGAAGTGGACGGTTGCGTTTATGAAGCTGTCATTTTCGTAGTCTTCAATGTAAACTCCGTTCCATTCTTCCTCAGTTCCGGTATAGTACACATCGGTAAGACCGGTACACCCGCTGAATACGCCTCCCACAATACGTGTAATGGAAACCGGAATTACCACGGAGGAAAGCTCGGTGCTGTTCATAAATGCATTGGTATAAATGCGCTCAACGGTTTCGGGAACAGTATATTCCGTTCTGCTGTTGCCGGCAGGATACTGGATAAGCTCCGTTTTATCTTTATTAAACAGAACCCCATCCTGCGAGGAATAGTTCATATTGTTATCGGATACTGTTATTGAAGTAAGACTGTTACACCCGAAAAATGCAGAATATCCGATAGTTGTTACGGAATTGCCGATGGTTACCGTGCTGAGACTTGTACACTTCTGAAACGCAACCCCATCGATAATCTTGACGGAATCGGGGATTGTTACCGAGACAAGACCCGTACAGTCTGAAAAAGCCTCCTCCCCGATACATGTGACAGAATCGGGAATTAATATATTTTTAATTCCGTCACAGCCGCAAAATGTTCCGCCCCCGATTTTTGTAATGCCGTCTTCAATTATAAGTGTTTTGATAATGCTGTGATATTTTCTCCACGGGGCTGTGGTAGCATATAATCCGTCATAAAAATTCGGTATGTTGTCATCCATTTCTCCCTTGCCGGAAATGGTAAGAGTTTCGGTGGTTGTATTGTATTTCCATTTGATATTGTCTCCGAAGGTTCCGATAATTTCGTCAGGTCCTGGAGGAGGATTTTCGGGATCAAATTTGCAATGGATTGTTGCGTTTGTCAGGCAGGAATTGCCTTCCGCAGTAATCGAAATATTCTTCCACTCCTTCTCTGTTCCGGCATAATACACATCTGTGAGGCTGTCGCAGCAAAAAAATGCGACTCTGGCGATATTTGATACGGAAAGGGGTATCGAAACCGAAACAAGCTTTGTGCAAAAGCTAAATGTACCCACAGCAATCCTTGTGACAGAATTTCCTATGGTAACTGTCGTTATGCCGTAACAATCGGAAAATGCTGCGTAGCCTATGCTTGTAACAGAATCCGGAATTGTCAGCGACGAAAGACTTGAACAACAGTAAAATGCTCCCTCGCCGATACTTATAACCGAATTCGGAAGTGTTGCCGAGCTTAGGTTTGAACAACCGGAAAAAGCATAGTCGCCAACGGTTTTAACAGAATCGGGCATATTCGCCGAAGTAAGTCCGATACAATTATAAAACGCATAATCGCCGATGCTTGCCACGCCGTCCTCTATCAGGACGGTTTTTACAGTTCTGCGGTATGCTCTCCACGGTGCGGTGGTAACGTACGAGTCATCATACCATTCATAACCGTAGTCCGTCATTTCCCCGTTTCCGGAAATCGTAAGAGTGCAGGTATCGGTATCATATTCCCAAAAAACGCCGTCTCCGCAACTTCCGGAATCATTTAATGCATTAGTTTCGACTGAAAAAGCGCAAACAGATGATAAAAGACAAACCGCAAGCAAAAAGGAAATTACTCTTTTCATTATTTTTACCTCTTTCATTTCAGCAATCCTGTTCTTAAATCAGTTGTAATCCCAGGTATATACCGGCCAGGGATTAGGTAAAGCAGATACAACAGATGATTCATTCTTTTTTTTATCATTATCATTAACATTAACGATGGGACAATACACAACAGGCTCATAATGATATTCGTAATTTAATATATTCGGGTTCTCAACGAACTCTATAACCGCACCGCATGCTCCGCAAATAATTTTATAATACCCCTTACCTATTTCATCGCGGTAGTTATCACTGTCATGTCCCGTTGCCGGTATTGTATCTCCCACATAAGTATCCTCGCATACTGAACAAACATAGTAA
This sequence comes from Clostridia bacterium, assembly GCA_029010655.1. GTDB lineage: Bacteria > Bacillota > Clostridia > Oscillospirales > CAG-272 > Avispirillum. Next base: position 14,239 of record JAQXKW010000018.1, read on the forward strand.
TAATAGCCATTGTCCGTACATGTCGGCTCAACCTTATACTCCGCATAGCTGTGACTTGCATAAATGACCTCGCCCGTATAGGTATCACCGCATGTTTCACAAATATAGTAATAGTATCCGTTGACGGTGCAACTCGGGTACTCTGTATACTCCGAATATTTATGCCCCGCGGCAGGTATTTTCTCCGTTGAAAGCACTTTTCCGCATTTCTCGCAGGAAACTGTCTTTTCGCCATCCTTTATACAGGTAGCGTTCACGCTTATTTCGGGAGACCTCGGTATGTGAGTTTCCGGAGCAGTTTGCCCTATTCCTGTATACGTGTTTCCGCATGCTTTACATGAAAACGTCTGCATCTCGGGAGTGGTACAGTCTGCGTTTGCCGTAATGCTCATAATATACTCATGCTCAATCAGCGGAATTTTCTCCGTATATTTATCGCCGCATTTTTTGCACATATATGTGCCCGTGCCTTTCCGGGCACAGGTCGCCGCCGCTGTTACCTCGTAACTGTATTCGTGTTCGCACTCCGCCGCGCTTACATGACGTGCCGTCAAAAAGCAAACGGAAACAACCGCGCAGGCTATCACGGAAACGGCTGTTATCCAGAACGCCGGCTTTTTATACTTAAGAATATTTACAACCCGTGCCTTTACGCCCACTTCTCCGAAGGCAAGCGGACATGCGACAATGCTTTTCCGTGACACGGAATAGTTAAGGAGTGTTTCGGAATAGTTTGCACGCTCCTCTATTTCAAGCTTCTTTATTACCCTTTCATCGCAGGCTAACTCTATATCACGGCTTAATAAAATATAACCTACCCACACAAGCGGGTTAAACCAGTATACCGAAAGAATCAAAAATCCCAACGGCTTCCACAAATAATCCCGGCGTGCCAGATGCGCCCTTTCATGAGCAAGAATATGTTTTTTCTCGGCTTCTCCCATATTGGACGGAATATATATCCGCGGCTTTATTACTCCGAGAATAAACGGCATTGCAACACCGTCTGACACGTACACGCCGTCTTCCTTTACGAAAGGTATTACGCTTCTGCGTAATTTTACGGAAGAAACGACGGCATACAAAAGCAATACAACAATGCCTGCAATCCACACCGCAGAGGCTATCTGCAAAAGGCTGAAATCGGAATTCTGCACCTGTGCGGGGGTGACAGCATTCTGCACGGAAGCTATGTTTTGCACCTTCAGCAATCCGCCTGTCTGCGAAACTGCTGTAATTGCCGTAACTTTTGACGAAACGACATCTGCCTGCGGAACGAGGCTCAGCCTGCTTTCAAATGTAAACGGCAGGCAAAGACGCAGACCGACAATTCCCCAAAGCACGCACCGCATATATTTAGGCGAGCGGCGCATGACGGTACGGAGCAGAATTACCGCTATGATTATCCATCCCGCCGCAATGCTCAGGTCAAGCACCTTCAAAAAAGCTTCAGTCATCTTTTCCTTCCTTTGCATTATCGATCATTTTCCGTAACTCTTCAATATCCTTGTCGGACAGCTTTTTCTTAGAGGTAAATGCCGCCAAAAATGCAGGGAGTGAGCCGTCAAAAACATCGTCCACAAACGCTTCGCTTTTTGCGGCGAAATACTCTTCCCTTTTTATTACGGACGTGACCGTTCCGCCGTTATTTATGAAAAGTCCCTTACCGCAAAGCTTTTTCAGAACGGTATA
>JAQXKW010000019.1 GCA_029010655.1 Clostridia bacterium
AGAGCGGTGGAAAGGGCGTCCGCTTTTCCCGAATCGGCGCAGACCACGGACACGCTCAGGTATCTGTTTTCGGGAAAAAGCGTTTCCGGGTCGATTATATGGTGGTAGCGAACTCCGTCAAGCTCGTAATATCTCTGATAGGATCCGCTTGTAACGCAGGAAAGGTTTTCAAGACTTACGGACAGCGCCACAGCCTCTTTTGAGGAAAGGTCCGGGTTCTGAATTCCCGTTATCCACGGAGTTCCGTCGCCCTTTGCGCCTACGGTGCGGATATTTCCGCCCACACTGAGCGCTATATTCGTCCAGCCTTTTTCTTCAATCATCTGCGCCGCTTTTTCGGCGGCATAGCCCTTTGCAACGGCGCCCACGTCAAGGGACATTTCGGGGTCTGCCAGGTATACGGTGTCCTTCTCTCTGTCGCAGATTATATTTTCAATATCCGTATGATGTTCCGCCCGTAACAGCTCCTCCGCCGACGGGAGGGCAACGCCCGCTTCCCTGTATTCGTGCCAAATTGCCGTTACGCTTCCCATGGCAATATTTGTTTTGCCGTCAGTGAGGACGTACATCTCCTTTGAAAACTCAATAAGGTCGATTATCCTTTCGTCCACCTTTACCGGCTCTTTGCCGGCGCAAAGGTTTACGGTCATAAGATTATTTTGGCCCTCATACTCATTGTAAATATCGTACAGCTTATGATACTCCCTCAAAAGCTCCGTTACGGCGTCGGCTTTTTCATTAAAGCTCTTTTCCGATGTATCGTAGCCCGTTATTACGGTTTCCGTATCAAACACGGTAACGTCCGTGCGGGAAAACTTTCTTTTTCCTCCGCAGGAGACGGCGGAAAGCACAAAGGAAAGCAGTATAAGCACGGCAAAGGCCGCTTTTGCAGTTTTTTTCACGGTTATCCCCCATGATTTTTTACGGTCGGCGCACTTTTCATATACGGCCGCCCTAATGTATATCATATCACGGGGGGAGCGGTCTGTCAATAAATCAGCCGAACCACTTTTTCTTCTGAGAGGTACATTCCGGCACCCGCGGCGGCACGTCCGCTAGAATGGCGTCCTCGCCGATTTTCTTGATTTTATCCCACGGAATACGGATTTCCGAGGATTTTCCGAAGGAGAAAAGCCCCGTGTCCCCGGGGACAAACACGGCGGTTATGGTGCCGCAGGTAAGGTCAACCTCGTAATTGCATATATGCCCCAGTTTCCTGCCGTCGCACACGCTTATTACTATCTTGCTTGATAAACTGTTGGTATTGCAAGCCATATTAATCTCCATTCCGCCGCCCTGCGGCGGCACAAATTGTTATGAAATTCTCCTGTGTTTCCGAAGGAAAGAAAATGGGTTGGGTCCCTCATTTAAGGAGAATTTGGCGTGAAATAACTGCACGAAGGACGTGGGTCAACATAATTTTCACGCTGATCACCTCATTTTCATAGTATTTTATTATATGACGCTATTCCCCCTTTAAGACCAAAATATACTTGACAAAGCACTCTTTTGAAAGTATAATTTACGGTGTAGATGTATGCAGAAATGCAAAGAAAGGTTTGTGATACATATGTATAATATCGGAATCGATCTTGGCGGAACAAATATTGCCGCCGGAATCGTTAACGAAAACTATGAAATACTGAAAAAGGACAGCGTTCCCACCTGTGCAGAGAGACCTGCCGACGAGATTACCGCAGATATTGCCTCCCTTTGCAAAAGGCTCTGCGAGAGCTTCGGTATAACAGTTGATGAAATCGGCTCTATCGGCATTGCCACTCCCGGCTCCGCAAACTGCGAAACAGGTGAAATCCTTTATGCAAACAATCTTCCCTTCGTAAATTATCCCATGCAGAAAAAGCTTTCCGAGGCTTTGGGCGCGGACAAGAGAGTTTATATTGAAAACGACGCAAATGCGGCGGCTCTTGCAGAGTCCGTTGCCGGCGTTGCGAAGGGCTCCAAATATTCCGTCATGATTACCCTGGGCACAGGCGTTGGCGGAGGCATTATTCTTCAGAACAAGGTATATTCCGGCTTCAACTATGCGGGAGCGGAGCTTGGACATATAGTTATCGTAAAGGACGGCAGACAGTGCACCTGCGGCCGCCGCGGCTGTTGGGAGACATATTCCTCTGCCACCGGACTTATCCGCACCACCCGTGAAAAACTGGAACAGTGCCGCAAAGAGGGCAGAAAAACCCTTATGGAGGAGCTTATCGGAGGGGACCTTGACAGAATCTCCGGCAAAACAGCCTTTAAGGCAATGCGTGCGGGAGATGCGGCAGGCAAAGAGGTTGTTGACGAATATATTTCCTATCTTGCCTGCGGTCTTGTAAACGTAATAAACATTTTCCAGCCCAATGTTCTGTCTCTGGGCGGCGGAATTTCCAACGAGGGAGACCTCTTAATCGAGCTTCTCCGCGACAAGGTATTTTCCGAAACCTATTCCAGAGGCGACACCCCCCAGTGTGAGCTGAAAATCGCAAGGCTTAAAAACGACGCCGGCATCATAGGCGCCGCCGCACTGGGAATGTAAAAGGAGAATAATAATGTCAGTCAAATTCAAAAGAGTTCTTCTGAAGCTCTCGGGAGAAGCGCTTCAGGGCGAAAACGGTATTATCAACTACGATTACCTCCGCAGTATCGGAAAAGTGGTAAAAGGCTGTATTGAAGACGGCGCCGAAATTGCCGTTGTGGTGGGCGCCGGAAACATCTGGAGAGGACGGCAGGGTCTTGATATGAACCGTGTCCGTGCCGACCAGATGGGCATGCTGGCAACGGTTATCAACGCCATTGCCATTCAGGACGCATTTATTTCCGTAGGCGTTGACACGGTGGTTATGAGCGCAGTTGAAATGAACGTGTTTGCCGAGCAGTACACCGTCAGAGACGCAAACAAACTTCTGTCCGAGGGCAAGGTAACAGTGTTCGGCGCAGGAACCGGCAACCCCTATTTCTCCACGGATACGGGTGCGGTTCTCCGTGCCGCTGAAATCGGCGCAGACGTTATACTTATGGCAAAGCACATAGACGGCGTTTACACGGCGGACCCCATGAAGGACCCTGATGCAAAGAAGCTTGACGAGACTACATACGACTATATTCTTGAGCATCATCTGGGCGTTATCGACCTTACTGCCGCAAGTCTTGCCACAGACGCCCGTCTCCCCCTTTATCTTTTCGCCCTTGACGACCCGGAGAATATCCGCAGGGTGATAAACGGGGAAAATATGGGAACAATAGTAAATATTTAATTATTAATACACTCGAAAAAAGAAAGGACACAATCATGAAGCTTGATACTGCTCCCTTTGAGGAAAAAATGAAGAAAAGCATCGCCGTTTACAAGGAGTCTCTTGACGTTATCCGTGCGGGCAGAGCAAACGCCGCCGTTCTTAACGGAATTGAAGTTGAATATTACGGAACTCCCACGGCTATAAACCAGATGGCGGAGGTTAAGGTAACCGACCCCAGAACTCTCGCCATTACCCCTTGGGACGCAACCACATTAAAGTCCATCGAAAAGGCAATCCTTGCCTCTGACCTTGGTATTACCCCCGTCAACGACGGCAAGGTAATCCGTCTCGGCTTCCCTCAGCCTACCGAGGAACGCCGCCGCGAAATGACAAAGCAGATCGCAAAGATGGGCGAGGAAGCAAAGGTTTCCGTACGCAACATCCGCCGCGAGGCAATCGATAAGGCAAAGGACATGAAGAAAAACTCCGAAATGACGGAGGACGAGCA
>JAQXKW010000020.1 GCA_029010655.1 Clostridia bacterium
CATCATCCTTCATCCAAAAAGGAACGGAAATTCTTTTATCAACCTCATCTATTCTTTTAAGCGATGAAAGGGGAATTGCGTACTTACAATCAACTGATGAAACATACAGGTTTTCCTCATCGCAGAACAGTCTGACGCTTAGGTTTATATAGGGAGTCGGCATCATTCCCAAGGTTTTCGGCACAGGGGTCATATCCTTTTCTTTGTAAGGAAACATTATAACCTCTGTTTCAGGTGCGTTATCCGGAACGCCCAGATAAACATACATGCTGTTTGCACAGCTGTCAAGGTCCGATAGCTGTTTTTTGAAGGAATCGCCCTCGATAACTGCCTTTCGTTTTACTATATCGGCAGTTAGCAGAACAATAAATAAAACGCAGAACAAAGCTCCCAAAAGAATTATCCACGGAAACTTTTGCCACAGTCCCTGAAAAGCCTTCAACGGCTCTTCATTCGAAATAATTGCCCCCAAAGCGATAACTGCCAAAACACTTCCCACAGCGCTTATGTACTTAAAAATCTTCAAAGGCAATGAAAGACCCGATTTTTCGACGCTGTTTTGGCTTTCCTCAACCCGCTTTTCATGAGCGTCAAGCATGCTCTGCGGGACTTCTTTGACGATAAATTCCTTACCGTTCATTTCCTCGTTCTTTTTGTTTTCCGTAATGTCAATTCCGAGAAATGGTTTCATTTGATTACCTCCGTAAAGCTCAAATATTTTTTGTTCAAGTTGATAAACACCGTTTTTTGCCCTCATTCTTCAAAGTACGGCGACAGAATACCGTATACGTCGTTTATAAATTCTTCCGATATTTCGTATCCGTTGATTTTGCGCCTGAATGCCATGAGAAAAACCGGCGCCGTAATAAGAAATGCAAACAATGCGGAAAGCCACTCTTTATAATAAAGTCCCATACCCGCAAATAGGAGAACACCAACGCCGCCTAAAATTCCCCACAGCAGTCGGAAAAGGTTTGCCCTGTCCGTTTGATAGAGAGACAGTTTATTGTCACTGATTACTATATCCACATAATACCTTAAATCATAGCCCGGATCCCTGGCGGTGGGAACGTCTGCTATGGGTCTGTATAAAAGATGAAAAGCCTTAAAGCTGTTTTTGCGTGATTTCTCAATCCAAAAGCATTTCTGCTCATTTGCCTTATGCGCCGAAGCATTATTATTTTTTGCCGTCAAAAGGAGTATGCGTGAAATCTCTTCCGCATTTTCCTCGGCGGTTATATGCTTTTCATACAGTATTTTTTTAAGCTTTGACATAACACCCATTCCCCGAATGTTTTCTGATACTGCTTTCATCTAATTATAACCTTTTATTTTCTTGCCGTCAATACATTTCTTCTCCATGCGATTTTTGTCAAAATATTTGAATTTTTTTCGAAAAAAGTATTTACAAACACAAAATGTTGTGATATAGTATTGCCGTAAAGTTTTTAAGCGGTACAGAGATGCCGCAAGATTTGCGATTGGATATGTATTGTTGCGTCTTGCCGCTCTCTCTGTGCGGTAAGGCGTTTTTTGTACGAAATTGTGCTTTCTTGCCCGCTTGTCAGCTAACATCTGCAAGCCATATGTAAAGGAATTACCGTTAAAATGGATATAAAGGCTCAGATAATGGACGAATCCGCCATGATGCGAAGTCTCGCCCGTATTACTCACGAAATAATCGAAAAAAACCGAGGCTGTGAAAACATTGTTCTCGTGGGAGTTAAGCGGCGGGGCGTGCCGCTGGCTCAGATTCTTGCCGCAAATCTTAAAAAGTTCGAGGGTGCTGACGTGCCCGTTGGATATGTTGACATATCCCTTTATCGGGACGATCTTACGGAAATAACCGAGTTGCCCCGTTCCTCAGGCTGCTTCTTCCCCGTTGACGTAAAGGGAAAAACCGTTATTATCGTTGACGATGTTATATATACGGGAAGAACCGCAAGAGCCGCTCTTGAAGCCGTTTTTGCAAACGGACGTCCCCGTTGTGTTCAGCTTGCGGTTTTGGTTGACAGAGGACACAGAGAACTGCCGCTCCGCCCCGACTATGTGGGCAAAAACGTCCCCACCTCAAAGGAAGAGGTAATCAAGGTGGAAGTAGAATCCGTTGACGGGAGAAACGGCGTATCTCTCGGCAATACGTAAGCCTTATTTGTTGATTTTCGGCTATGCCGTCATCATAAAATTTATTTTTACCGGAGGGTTTCTATGAAACTTACTTACAACGTAAAAGACAAGCCCGGATTCGGAAAAACGCTTGTCTTCGCATTCCAGCAGGTGCTTGCAATTCTGGCAGCAACTATTGCCGTTCCTTCAATCATCGGTAACGGAATGTCTCAGTCTGCCGCTCTTTTCGGCGCAGGTATAGGTACTCTCGTTTATCTTTGCTTCACTAAGTTTAAGAGCCCCGTATTCCTCGGCTCCTCCTTCGCATTCATCGGCTCCATGTTCGCAGCCTTCGGCGGTGCGGCTTCCGCTGCTGCCGGCTATGCGGGACTTATCCTCGGTGCCGCTTTTGCAGGTCTCGTTTACGTTGTTATCGCAATCGTGGTTAAGTTCGCAGGCGTTAAGTGGATCAACAAGCTGATGCCCGCATCTGTTATCGGACCTACGGTTGCAATCATCGGTCTCTCCCTTGCAGGCAACGCTGTCGGCGACGCTCTCAAGTATGCAGAATATGACGCGGCTAACAGCGCTTACAATATGGGTCTCAAGGGCTGGCTCGGTCTTATCTGTGCCCTTGTAACACTCTTCGTTGTATTCTTCTGCTCCGTTTACGGCAAGAAGATGGCAAAAATGATCCCCTTCATTATCGGTATAGCAGCAGGCTATGCAGTAGCGGCTATCTTCACTGTTATCGGCAATGCTAACGGCATTGAGGCGCTTCAGATTATCGACTTCTCCGGTTTCCAGAATATGCAGTGGGTTCCCGATTTCACCTTTGTTAAGGCGTTTAACGGTCTTTCCGAAGTTACTCCTTCCTATATTGCAACAATTGCAGCCGCATATGTTCCCGTTGCATTCGTTGTATTCGCAGAGCACATTGCAGACCACAAGAACCTTTCCTCCATCATCGAGTCCGACCTTCTTGAGGAGCCCGGTCTTCACAGAACCCTTCTCGGCGACGGTATAGGCTCTATGGCAGGCGCATTCTTCGGCGGCTGTCCCAACACCACCTACGGCGAGTCTGTGGGCTGTGTGGCTATCTCCGGCAACGCTTCCGTAGTTACTATTTTTGCAACGGCTATCATGTGTCTGGTTGCTTCCTTCTTCGCACCCTTCACCACCTTCCTTGCTACTATTCCCTCCTGCGTAATGGGAGGCGTTTGCATAGCTCTGTACGGCTTCATTGCAGTATCCGGTCTCAAGATGGTTCAGAATGTTGACCTTAACGACAATAAGAACCTGTTCACCGTATCCGTAATCCTTATTACCGGTATAGGCAGCATGGCTCTCCAGATTGGTCCGGTTAAGCTCACAACAGTTGCTTGCGCGCTTATCCTCGGCATCATCGTAAACCTTGTGCTTTCCTGCAAGAAGGATGACTGAATTTAACTGACATATATGAAATCCCGCGGCGGTCTGCCGCGGGATTTTTCTATTTTGTTTCCGCTTTTTCCGGTGAAAACTCGGTTATTGCAAAGCGTGAGCCGCCGTACTCTATCCGGCAGGGACATCCGTTTTCGTCGGTGGTTACCGTCCAGTCCGTGCCGTCCTGAGAACCGTTTGCAACGGTGTTTCCTTCCTTATCCACCTTTATATCCCGGATACCTTTGCTTTCCAATGAAAACATTTCGGCAAGGCGGAAAATCTTTTCACGGGTTTCTGCATTCATGGTTACGGTCATATCACCAAGAGTTGCCGTCAGTTCCCCCCGTTCAAAGGCGAATTTCGTGCCCTTCAGCGTATCGGGTGAAACGAATTCCAATATAAGTCTGTCCCTCTCCCCGTCCGTTATTTCTCCCATTGTCAGCACTACGCTGTATTCACAGCCGTTTTCGTTCCACGTGCCCGAAACGCAGGACGCCCCGTTCTGATAGTCGAAAAATGCACCCTTGTCCGAGGACGATATACACGACGTAAGGATTACGGAAGTAAGTATCAGCACAATTATAATTTTTCTCATAAATATGACCCATCCTTTTCTTAGCATTCGGGGCTCATTTTCCGCGTTTTTACAAAAGATTTACCGGGAAACTAAGCCTCAAGCACGGTTTGAATGAATTTTGGCACGCTTTTGCGTACTGTATTTACAAAAAACATATCCCCCCTCATATATTACAAATATATGAGGGGGGAGCGTAAATATTCGTCAGTATCGGAGATAATCCGATTTTACGGTGTTCGCCTTGTTATAAGAAGCAAAGATTTTCAGAGCCTTTCCCGTACAGCGGAAGAGTATCATCGCCTTTTTGCCGTTATCGTCAAATATTGCAAAATATATGTCTTCCGTCTGCTTTTCGGACTCTCGGAAATCGTAAAGCTTATCTGCTTTCTGCCTGTCCGCGTACTCTGAGGTATAGGGAGCAATTATCTCCATATCCTTAATTTTTACGTTTAATACTTCCCTGCGCTTCTTGCCGCCGACGATTTTTGTGAAAATCAAATTGCCCGAGGACGTAATATATTCGTATTCCGTATTGGTCAGCGGCCATGTGAACCAAAAAAGGATAATTGCAAGCAAAAGTCCTATGGCTCCCAAATACCATGCGAAAAACCAGCAGAACACCGCAGTTGAAATATACAGAAGCATAAGCAAAGCCTTTACTGCGATAGTTTTACCGTCAGGCTTCTTTTTCTGCGTAAATTCCGTAAAATTGATTGCATTGACAGAGCGGTCGATTTCCTCTCCGCCGTGAGTTATTGTTGCCATGGCACTGACCTCTTTCCATATGATAATGACAGTTTACCATAACAACAATATAAAATCAATAAGTTGTATTTATTAAATTTGTGATTAACTTGAATATATGGGACACTTTTGGTATAATTAGTTTGTATAATTATATGCGAGGTGGAAAAATTGCTTCGGGATATTCTTTTGAACGAAAAAATCGAATATTTTGCGGCAATTCCCTATTCCCTTTGCCGAGCGGGAAATCTGCGGCTGTACGGGCAGATTCCCTGTGACACCTATGCTGTTTTCATGCTGTTTCCCTACTATGTTGAGAAAACCGACCCGAAATTATCAAAGTTTTCCGCCGTTTACGATTACCACGGCTTTGCGGGCATCGTTTTTGAAAAGTGCGAAAAGTATCTTGAAAACAAATATCCGGGACGGTATTTCAAGGGCTTTACAGACCATTCCCCCTTTGCCGAGGGCGAGGGCGCATGCCGTGCGGGGCTGGGTATAAAGGGCTTGAACGGCTTGCTGATAAATGAAAAATATTCTTCCTTTGTCTGTATCGGCGAAATTGTTTGCGAGCTGAGCCGAGAGGAGCTGGAGTGTGAGGGGATTCCCCTCGGCGACGGAGAGTTGCGGCTTTGCGAAGGGTGCGGAGCCTGCGAAAGGGCTTGTCCCGCAGGCTGTTGCGGAAAGGACACACGGGAGGGGTGTATTTCCGCCTTAACCCAAAAAAAGAAAGACCTTAGCCCGGCAGAGCGGGAGGCTGTCCGAAAAAGTGGGTACCTTTGGGGGTGCGACGTATGCGCTCTGGTCTGCCCTCACATGAAGTTTACTGAGACCCCCATTGAATACTTTCACAGGGGCGCCATACGGGAAAACGCCGAAGACGTTATCGCCAAAATGGACGGGGAAACCTATAAAAAATACCCTTTTTCCTGGAGAAAAAGGGAGATTATAATGAGAAACTGCGAAATTCTGAGAGAGGAAAAACAGAATGGCTGAATTCGTTTTCGGGCGGCACGCCGCCAAAAAAACGGAATATATTCTCGGGAAAATGGAAAATTCCCTGAAAAGCGGCAAAAAGGTTATTATTATCGTGCCCGAACAGCAGGCGTTGGTTTGGGACACAATTACTGCCGAAAAGCTCTCTCCCTCGGACGCTTTTAACGTGGAAACGGTCAGCTTTACAAGGCTTTGCGACAGCGTTTTCCGCACCTTCGGCGGAACGGCGAGAAAATATATTACCGACTCGGAAAAAACGCTCCTTATGTGGAACGCTTTGTTTACCTGCGCCGACAGAATGAAGGCTTTCCGCTCTCTTGACCGTGAGGACAGGTATGCGCCTCTCTTTCTGCAAACCGTAAACGAGCTGAAGCTGTATTCCGTAACCCCCGCACAGCTTTTTGACGCCGCAGACAGGCTTTCCCACAGCGGCACCCTGCCGGACAGGCTATACGACCTTGCAACGGTTTATTCCGTGTACGATGAAATGCTCCACCGCACCTTCTGCGACCCGTCGGAAATACCTGACGTTTTATGCGATACGCTTCGGCAGAACGATTACTTTTCTGACTGCTCGGTATTTATCGACTCCTTCTTCACCCTGACCCCCAAGGAAATGAAAATTGCGGCTGAAATCCTAAGGGGCACCGACGATGTAACGGTGACCTTTGCCGTGTCAACGGAGGACCGTGACGACGCAAACTGTGCCTTTATATGGGACTATGTTAAGGACATGGCCTCTCTTTGCAACAGGCTTTCAAGGGAAGTAAAAACCGTTGAAATATCATCGGAAAAATCTCCCGAGCAAGTCCTTATCAGCAAAAATCTTTGGAATTACGCATCGGAGCCGTACAATTCGGCTACTGACAAAATAACCGTTATAAAATGCGCCGACAGATACGACGAAGCAACTCTTGCGGCGGCGCAGATAAAAAAGCTCGTTGCAAAGGGGGCAAATTATTCGGACATTGCCGTGGTTGCCTCCGATTTTTCCTCTCTCAAGGGTATTGCCGACACGGAGCTTATCCGTCAGGGCATACCCGTATATGTTTCCGGCAAAACTCCCTTGACGTCTCAGCCTGCCTTTAAGTTCTTATGCGCGGCGCTTTCCGTTGTGGGCGGCGGCTGGAAAAGAGAAAGTCTCGTTGCGTTTCTGAAAACGGGACTTTGCGGCGTCACCCCCGACATGTGCGACGCTTTTGAAAAATACACGGAAATATGGAATATTAACGGCAGGAAAATGTTTCAGTCTGACGCTTGGAGCATGAACCCGGACGGCTACACAGAGGGTATGAGCAGGTGGGCGGCACAGCTTCTCTCCCTTGCAAACGCCGCAAAGGACGCAGTTGTCCCCTCTCTTGAAGCGTTCGGCGAGGCTTTCGGCGGAAATGTGCGTGACGTTTGCGCCGCCGCCTACAAGCTGCTCTTAGATTTTGACGTTTACGGTCAGCTTTGCCGAAGCGTAAAGTCCCTTTCGGCGGCAGGAGACTATTCCGCCGCTCAGGAAAAGGCTCAGGTATGGTCTGCCGTATGCTCACTTTTAGATACGGTGGCGGAGATAATTCCCGACGCCTGCACCGACCCGCTTCGTTTTTCTTCCCTGCTCTATAAGGTTGCACAAAGCTGTAATATCGGCACTATTCCCGACGGAATTGACAGAGTGGTGCTGGGAAGCGTTACGGGAATGAGGCTTGACGGGGTGCGCCATCTTATAGTCCTCGGCGCCGCCTCGGGAGAATTCCCCGCAATTCCCCGTGACGACGGATTCTTCTCTCAGCGTGACAAGGTTCTTTTGGAGGGTGAGGGCATAAAGCTCTCTGCCACGGCAGACCGACGCCTGGGAGAAGAATTGTTCAGGTTCAAATACGCGCTTTCCTCCCCTGAGGAAACGCTTACCGTATTAATCCCCTCCGACGGGGGCGAATGCCGCCCGTCCGTTGGCGCTTTGGCTTTGGCAAGACTTTTTCCGAAGGCTCGGTATTTCGACTTTTCCTCTCCCGAGGGCTCCCATGCAGTTGAAAAATTTGCCGGAATGGGCACAGACGCCGAAAATATTCCCCTTTGCGCCGACGGCGACAGCATCGGCAAGGCGACGGCCAAAAGCATTTTCGGGGACGCTCTCAGCATGACCCAAACAAAAATCGAGACCTACAACGACTGCCCGTTTAAGTATTACGCTCAGTATGTGCTTCATTTAGACGAGGGCAAAACAGCAGAGATTAATCCTGCCGACGTGGGCACCTTTGTTCACGCAATACTTGAAAATTTCATGAGAGAGACTGTTGAGGACGGCGCTTTCCCCGTGCCGGACGAGCTGATTGTCAGCCGTTCGGAAAGGCTTGTTCAGAAGTACGTAGCCGACGTTTGCCCCGAAACTGTAAGCTCACGGCGAAACTGGCTTTTCCGCCGCATACACCGCAGTATAAATCTGTACGCCCGCTCTCTCAGCGAGGAATTTGCTCAGAGCCGCTTTGTGCCCTACAAATTTGAGCTTCCCGTAGGCTTTGACCCCTCACTTCCCTCAAAGCTCATTCCCCTTTCCGACGGGGCGGTTATGACCCTGCGAGGAAAGATTGACCGTGTGGATATTCTGCGAGAGGACGGAAACGTATATCTCAGGGTTGCGGACTACAAAACCAATTCCAAAACCTTTTCAAAAGCAGAGGTAATGAGAGGGCGGAACGTTCAGCTCCTTTTATACCTTTTCTCTCTGTGCGACAGCCCCCTGAATTGCGATTTCAGGAGGGAGACTGCTCCCAACGGGGAAAAAATAATCCCTGCCGGAGCCGTATATTTTGCGGCACAGCCCGGAAACACCTCCAGCAACACAATGGTGGACGAAAAAAGCGCGCGCTCGCTTGCTCTGAAGGACATTACGAGAAAAGGAATAGTCCTCCGTGACCGCTCCGTCATCGAGGCTATGGACCGTGATATTTCCGGCACCTATGCGCCGGTAACTCTCACAGCAGACGGTGAATACAACAAAAAATCCTCCACGGAGACCCTTGAAGGGTTCCGTGAGCTGGAAAGGGCGATGGACGAGGCTCTTTCCCAAACGGGAGACAAAATTATGGGAGGGTGCGCGGGAAGTCTGCCCATGCCCCACCCGGGGCATAACCCCTGCGAATACTGCGCCATGAAAGCCCTTTGCAGGCATGACGGCAGAGAGGAGGAAGCAAATGATGAATGAACAGAGATGGACCCCCTCCCAAAGGGAGGCAATAGAGTTTCGGGGGAAAAACCTTATTCTCTCCGCCGCCGCAGGAAGCGGAAAAACCGACACGCTGACGGAAAGAATAATCCGTCTTATCGGCGAGGGAGCAGACCTTTCCCGTATTCTTGCCGTTACATATACCAACGCCGCCGCAGGAGAGCTGAGAGAACGAATAGGTGCGGCTCTTGAAAAAATGATAGGGGAAAATCCCTCCGACGCCCACGCCGCACGCTGTCTCGCCGCTCTTGACAGCGCAAAGATTTCCACCATACACAGCTTTTTCAAATCGGAAATTTCACCCTACGCCTCTAAATTCGGCTTGCCGCCCGATTTCAAAATTATTGAAGAAGCGGAGAGCATCATTCTGAAAAAAGAGGCTATGGAGGAGACGGTGAATTATTTCTTCGACTCCCCCACGGACGATTACGAATACCTGTGCGAATGTATTTCGGGAGCGAAAAGCGAAGCCTCTCTTAACGAAACCCTGCTGGATATACGAAACACAGTTATTTCCTACCGCACGGATCTTTCCTCAATATCTGCACAGACCGAAACGGACTTTATGCTGTCCCCTGTTTCCCTGCCCGTGAAAAAGGAAATGAGGGAGGCGGGAGAATATTTTTCCGAAATGTTCGGATTATTCGCATCCGGGCTTTCGGAGGCGGAAGGGGAAAGAAAAGCGAGCCTTGAGGCACAGCGGCTTCAGGAGCTGTCTCAGCGGCTTTCCGCCGCATCGGACAAGGATTTTGACGCCGCAAAGGCATATTTTGAGACAGCTTCAAATTCCTTCAAAACGCTAACCGCCACAAAGGAGGAAAGAAACTGTGACTGCTACGAGCATTTCAAAAGCCTCAGAGACAGGCTGAAAAAGTTTCTTTCCTCTATGTATTCCGATTATTTTTCCGTCGATAAGGAAGAATACAAGGAGATTTGCGAAAAATACGCCCGGGTTACGAAAACTCTTGCCCGGGTTTTGGAACGCTTTGAAAGAAACTATTCCGACAGAAAGCGGGAGCGGGGCGCCGTTGACTACAACGACCTTGAAACCATGGCGGACAGTATTTTCTGCCACCCCGACGGGAGCCCCACGCCGGAGGCTTTGGACGCAGGAACAAAATACGACTTTATTCTCATTGACGAATATCAGGACACGAGTCTTATACAGGACAGAGTTTTCGCCGCTCTTGCCGCAGGGTGCGGCAGGTTTATGGTCGGCGACGTTAAGCAGTCTATATACGGCTTCAGAGGAGCCCGCCCCGAGCTTTTTAACAGCTACCGTGAAAGCTACACAAAAGGCGACGGGGGGCACGCCGTATTCCTTTCCGAAAACTTCAGAAGCGACAAGAACATAATCGACTTTACAAATATGGTGTCGGAGCAGATTTTCAAATCAGGCGCCGCCCCCTTTGAAAAGGAGGACCGCCTTATCTGCAAAAAGGACGGAGGCGACAAAAATCCGTCCCCCTGCGAGGTAGTGATACTGCGCCGTGACGAAGCGGCGGAAGGGGAAAAGAGCGTTGACACAGAGCCAGATTACGTTGCAGAAAGAATACTTTCCATTCTAAACGGCGAGGAGGATGTGGGAGCGGATAACATTTCCCCCTCCGATATTGCAATCCTGTTAAGAAGCGGAAAAAAGGCGGACGCCATGGCAAAGGCTCTGACCGAAAGAGGTATTTCCGTCAATAACGCCGCCGCAGAGCAGTTTTTCTCCTACGGAGAGGTGCTTTTGGTGATTTGTCTTATAAATTCCGCAGACAATCCCATGCGGGATATTTATCTGGCAGGGGCGCTGAAAAGCCATATTTTCGGCTTTACCTTAGAGGAGCTTGTACGCATAAGGGGACAGGATCACGACCCCTTATGGTACTCTCTGCGCCGATACGCAGAGGGCGGCTCCGACGGCACTCTCCGCGAAAAATGCCGAGATGCCGCAGATAAAATCAACTGCTGGAGAGAAAAATCCGCAGAGCTTGACGCTCTTGAAATATTGCGGCTTATTCTTTCGGACACGGGAATGCTTCGCTACGGAGGCGACGGCGTAAGACGCTGTGCCGATGTGGCAAGATCCATAAAAACTCTGTTAAAGGGCGCCGCTACGGTGGCAAACGGGGGCGGCAATCTGCACGAGCTTTGCGTTTATTTCGAGAGCCTTTCCCAAAAGCAGGACAAAGCCCCTTTCGCAAAGGTTCCCGGAAGCGTTAATATTCTCACAATCCACAAGTCCAAGGGGCTTGGCTTTCCCGTTTGCTTTCTGTGCGACACGGCAAGCCGTTTTTCCGTAAGGGACGCTTCAAAAAGCGTTCTGCTTACTGCCGGCGGGCAGATTTCCATGAAGCTCTGCGACGACAGCGGGCTTGTGAAATGCAAAACTCCCCACTATGCGGCGGCGGCATGCGACATTACAAGAAAAGCCGTTGAGGAAGAGGCGAGAGTTTTATATGTGGCGATGACCCGTGCAAAAAACAAGCTGATTATTACTATCCCCGGAATTAAAGACCCCGAAAAGCTCCTTGAAAACGCAAAAAGCGAAGCGGAATATCCCTCCCATCCCTATTCCGTTGCCGGCACACGCACCTTTAAGGACTGGATTTTAGACGCGGCGTTAAGAAACGCCCCATCCTCTGCCTTTACGGTAAAGACCGTATCGGGAGAGGATATAGGACACGGAGAATACGCCCCTGCACCCTCGGCAGATAAGGAAGACATATCCTTTGAGGAATTTTTCAGGGAATGCACAGACGGCACTGATTACAGCCGTTCCTATCTTGAAAATATTCCCGCAAAGCTGACGGTTTCGGCGCTGAAGCCCGATATTCTGAACGAGGGCTTTGAGGAAAGCTCCTATATTGACAGAAAGGCTGTTACCGTTCTCCCGGACTCGCCCCCCCTTCCCCGATTTTTGCAGGAGAGCGGCAAGCGAAGCGCCGCAGACGCCGGTACCGCAACGCATATTTTTATGCAGTTCTGCGATTTTGAAAATCTGCAAAAGGCAGGGGGAGAAGCCGAACTGCAAAGGCTTATTGACAGGCAGTTTATAAGCAAAGAGGACGCAGAAATCGTCCGTCTTCCCGAAATCGAAAAGTTTCGGGAAAGCGACATTTTCAGGCGAATTCTCACGGCGAAAACCGTTCTCCGAGAGAAACGCTTTAATGCAAGGCTCCCTGCCCAAAGCTTTACCACAGAGCCGAGCCTTCGTGAAAAACTGCGCCGTGACGGGATAAAAATTACCGTTCAGGGCGTTGTGGACTGCATTTTTATTGACGGCGACGGAAAATGCGTTCTGCTTGACTACAAAACGGACAGGCTGAGCCGCGAGGAGCTTGAAAATCGGGAGCTTTCGGAAAA